>JAEUHE010000145.1 GCA_016793885.1 Verrucomicrobiales bacterium | reverse complement strand
TGGCAGGATACCCGACTCAATAGGCTTCAGCCCCACAGTGGACCCTACTGACTGGTAAGCCGGATGCGGGAGATCCGCCAGTCCGGTTTGGAGGGAGGGGTGCGGTCAATCCCGCATTCCTACCCCTATCAATTGTAGTGTTGTCCGTCCACGGACAAGTGCCCGAGCGCAGCGGGCCTCGTAACCTCGTTTCCTACAATCGGGACTGTAGGGGACAACGTAAGGAGTCCTCGGATCGGATCATCTTTGGCCTTGAGTTCCTGCATTGTTCTGATATCGATTAACACTGAATCGCTGAGGTGTTATCCGCCGGGTGCTTGGTCGCCGAACACTCGGCAGATTCGCCCTTGGTTTCATCTCTAATGTTGTACCTCATGAAAAACCTCCCATACACTCTCTTCTCACTGGTCCTGCTTTGCTCTGCCGGCCCCGCCATCGGTGCGGATCTCGTCTGGACCAACTCGGCTGGCGGTAGCTGGAACAGCCCTGCCAATTGGAACCCCAATCAGGTGCCTGGTCTCTCTGATCACGCTTTCATTACTCAACCCGGGAACTATGCGGTGGGATTGACGGCCAACCAGACGGTTGGAGCGTTTACCCTGGGTGCGACTAGCGGGAGCAGCACGCAAACGTTGTCGCTGAACGGACGCGTGTTTGCCATCAGCGGTTTGGGCCGAGTTCACACGCACGGAGTCCTCAACCTCAATGGGGGCAATCTGGGAGGTGGAGGTACGAACCGAATTGATGGTGTGCTGAACTGGACCGCGGGGGATCTGAGCGGCGCGACAACGCTTATAGTAGGCTCAGAAGGAGTTCTTAACATCGAGACGGGCGGGCAGCACGACCTGCCCGGGATCACCTTGATCAATGAGGGCGTGGTGGTCTGGAATGCCGGGCAGATCCGTGGCGGTCAAGGCACGCTGATCCAGAACCAGGGGCGGTGGATCGCCAAGGCGGACAACCAGATCAACGGCGCGTTTGGCGGGGCTATATCCTTCAACAACTTGGGCCTGTTTGAGGTCCCGAGTGGTACTGCGAGCCTCTTGGTTTCCGGCAGCAGCTCGGGCGAATTCAATGTCGCCGCGGGCGCCGTCTGCAGCTTCCACCGCCCGCACGCATTCCTCGACGGCGCTGCCTTTACCGGGGCGGGCATCAATCGCCTGGCCGATGGTGCCTTTGTCTTGGAGGGTGACATCAGGTGCCAGAGCGTGGAGCTGAACGGGGGGTCGTTGAGCGGCACCCATCGTTTGGTTGGGGCGTTTAACTGGGTGAGCGGAAGCCTGGCGGCCAACAGCACCACCACCATCCCGGACGGATCGACCTTCAACATCATCTCAGGGAACCTCCACGATCTGGCGGGGCACACCTTGATCAATGAAGGCGTGGTGGCGTGGAATGCCGGACAGATCCGCGGCGGTCAGGGCAGCGTGATCCAGAACAAGGGTCGGTGGGTCGCAATGGCGAACAGCCAGATCAACAATGCCTACGGCGGCCCTGGTGTCTTCAATAACCTCGGCCTGGTTGAGATTCCGAACGATAGCACGGTCTTCTTCGTCAACGGCGAGAGCTCAGGCGAGGTCAGGGTTGCGGGAGGCGCTCTCTGCAGCTTCAACCTAGCCAACACGTTCCGCGATGGGGCTTCGTTTACCGGCGCGGGTATCGCTCGGCTTTCTAGTGGGGTGTTCACGCTGGAGGGAACCATCCAATGCCAAAGCCTCGAGCTGAATGGAGGGTCGCTCAGTGGCACCCATCGGCTCGCCGGGTCTTTCAATTGGGTGAATGGGCTTCTGAACGGCGGCAGCACCACCACCATCCCGGACGGATCGACCCTGAATATTGTCACCGGAAACCTCCATGACTTGCCGGGGCACACGTTGATCAACGAAGGGGTGGTGGTCTGGAGCGGCGGACAAATCCGCGGGGGGCAAGGCAGCGTGATCGAGAACAAGGGGCGTTGGATTGCCAAGGCGGACAGCCAGATCAATGTGGGCTACGGAGGGGCGGGCACTTTCAATAATTCCGGGACCTACGACGTGCAGGAGAAGAACTCGACCCTCCTCACCCCCGGGACCAGCACGGGTATCTTCCGGGTGGCTACGGGGCTGGTTTCCCTGTTTGGAGCTGGCTACAATTTCGATAACGGTACCGCCTTTCGCGGAGAAGGAATCAACCGACTGTCGAATGGCGTGAAGACGCTGAACGGCATCATTGTTAGCGACAATCTGGAGATCGAAGGAGGGTCTATCCGGGGGATCCACACCCTGGTCGGCACGGTCAACTGGGTTAGCGGCGTTCTGGATGTGGCCGCGGAGCAGCCCGGCGTCACCACCATCGCCCCGGGCGCTACATTTAACATCGTATCAGGAAACCTTCACGATTTGCCGGGACACACTTTGATCAACGAAGGAACGGTCGTTTGGACCGGAGGGCAGGTGCGTAACGGGCTGGGCAGCGTGATCGAGAACAAGGGGCTATGGATCGCCCGTACGAGCAGTCAGATCAACGCGGCTTATGGGGGCGTCTCCGCCTTTAATAACTCGGGAGTATTCGATGTCCAGAACGCCTCGGTGACCTTTGTGATGCCGGGGGCCAGCACGGGCACTTTCAATGTCGGGGCGGAGGCCTTGTGCGTTTTTTCCACGTCGCATAATTACAACAATGGGACCTCGTTTACCGGCGCGGGCATCAACCGGCTCCAGGCAGGACAGGCCAATCTGAACGGAACCATTTTTTGCCAAAACCTGGAGTTGGTTGGCGGCACCCTGATTGGCGATCACACGATCAGCGGAACGGGCTCTTTCCAGGGCCTGCTCACCTGGATCAGTGGCGACATGATCAGCACTGGCACCACGACCATCGGCAACAATGCAACGCTCCATATCACTACCGGAAATGCTCATGACTTGCCTTCTCATGTGCTCATCAACAACGGAACCGTCCGTTGGAGTGGGGGGCTGATCCGCGGCGGAAACGGGGCCTCGATTCAGAATAATGGCTTATGGCTTGTCGAGGTGGACTCCCGCATCGACAATGCCTACGGAGGAGCCCTCACCACTTTCCACAATGCCGGAACCTTCCGCAAGACAGGCAGCGCGGGCACTTCCACAATCCAGATCGAGTTCGGTAACAGCGGAACAGTGGATCTCCAGACGGGTGACCTGAGTCTTGCCCCGGTAAATGGGACCCCCTACATCCAGACAGGCGGCCTGACGCAGTTGGGTGGCGGTCGGCTGTCTAACGCCAACGGTGTTCAGATTCGAGCAGGCGGGTTAGGCGGGATCGGCGTCGTGCAGGGGAATGTGGTCAGCTCGGGTTTCGTGGCTCCCAGCGGAAGCGGGTCGTTTACCATTGAAGGGAACTTCACCCAAGAGGGGGAGGGCACCACGCAGTTTGAGTTGGGAGGCACCTCCCCTGGCGTGAACTACAGCCGGTTCCACATCTCCGGTCGCGCCTCCCTCAGCGGGAGCGCCAGCCTCCGAACCATCAACGGCTTCGTGCCCGCCGCGACCGATACCTTCGACGTGATGAGTTTCGGATCTCGCCGGGGCGCCTTTCAATGCTACAATGGCTTCATCCTCCTAGGGCACGATCGCCAGTTGACCGCGGAGTACGGGCCCACCCTCGTTACCTTGAAAACCGAGGCTAAGCCAGATCCCGCCGGCCCGAGTCTCACCATCAGTCGCCTGACCCAGGGCACGGTGATGCTTTGCTGGCCCGAGGAGTTCCCCGGATATCGATTGCAGTCGACCGAAGATGTCGTCAGCCTGCCGATCCTATGGACGGATGTTCCGTTGACCTCCTCCAATAAGGTGATCATCAATCCCACGCTCGCCATGGAGTTTTTCCGGCTGGTGAAGGTTGGGCAGTGACGAGCGACGAGTGGGCCTGCAGCGCTGTAGGCGACAATGTGAGGAGTCGTCCCGCCGCGCTCCCCTCAAAACTCGCCGAAGGGGAACTGAGTTGAACCGCAAAGGACGCGACGTCGGAAGGGAAAGGACTCCCGATGCCCCACACTAAGGCACCCTACTTCGCCGCTGCGGCTACGCCGGGCACGCGTCACGCGCGGGACATGCATGGGCTCGACGGAGTCTCTCCCTACCTTTCGATCGCGAGAACGTCCACAGCCCGTTTGGCATTGGATCTCTCAAAATTCGCGCATTTCTCGATTCCCTTTCCCGAGCTTCGCCCGGCACAGTGGCGGGGTTATGCGAGTCCGCTTCCTCTTGGGACCTGCGGGCAGCGGAAAGACGTTTCGCTGTCTGCAGGAAATGGGTCAGGCTCTTGCCGAGCCTGAGGGGCCGCCTTTGCTCATGCTGGCCCCCAAGCAGGCCACCTTTCAGCTGGAGCGTCAGATTCTCGCGCTGCCCGGGATCGGGGGCTATACCCGGCTTCAAATTCTCTCCTTTGAACGGTTGGCGGAGCTGATGCTCGAGAATCTACAAGGAGCCCCACCCCGGTTGCTCGAGGAGGAGGGACGGCTCATGGTCCTGCGGGCGCTGCTGATGGAAAAGCAGTCTGAACTCAAAATTTTCCATGCCACGGCGCGCCTTCCCGGATTCGCCCGCCAACTGAGCGTTCTCCTGCGTGAATGCCAGCGCAGTCAGGTCACGTCGAAGCGGCTCCAGGACCTGGCAGCGAAGGTTCAAGGCACGGGAGCGCTGGCTCTCAAGCTGTCGGACTTGGCTTTGCTACTGGCAGCCTATCGGGAGTGGCTCGACGGACAGGGGCTTCAGGATGCGACCTCCTTGCTGGATTTGGCGGCAGAGGAGTTGGGCGCTCTGAGTCGTCCGGGTTTGAGCGCGGAAGACGCGGCTCAGAGTTCCCACTCCGGTCTGCCCGTGGGCGACACGCTTCAGTTAGGCGGAATCTGGTTGGATGGATTTGCCGAAATGACCGGTCAAGAGCTGGAGCTGTTGGCGTCGATCGTGCCGTTGTCACAACAAACCACTCTGGCCTTCTGTCTCGACCACCAGCCTCAGGAGGATCCTTCCTGGCTTTCGACGTGGTCGGTGGTGGGGCAAACCTATCGCCGCTGCTGGCAGCGGCTCAGTGGAATCCCGGGCATCGAGTTGATGACCGAGCTGCTCGAACGACGTCCCACGGTTGGCAGGTTTCGGCAGTGCACCGTGCTCCGGCACCTGGAAGAGAATTGGCCGGTGACCTCGCCGCGCTGTTTTGTGGCTTCCGGAGGCGTTCCAGCGGTTGAGGCGTCCGAGGGGGTTTCATCGGTTCCTGAAGTGAGGGATGATCTTCATCGCTCACTGCGCTTGGTGCATTGTGGGCATCCGGAGGGGGAAGCCTTGATGGCCGCTCGGGAGGTGCTGCGCTTCGTTCGCGAGAGCGGCGCTCGGTTTCGTGATTGTGCGGTGCTCGTTCGATCGCAAGAGGCCTACCACGCGGTGCTGCGTCGCGTGTTCTCGCGTTATGGCATTCCATTCTTCATGGACCGCCGCGAGCCGATGGGACATCACCCGATGGCTGAACTGACCCGCAGCGCTTTGCGCGTCGCCGCGCTACAGTGGCGTCACGACGATCTTTTCAGCGCGCTCAAAACCGGCTTGGCTGGGTTGGATGATGCCGGCACTGATTGGTTGGAGAATGCCGCGCTGGCACATGGGTGGACCGGCAACGACTGGTTGCAGCCATTGAAGGACCGTGGTGACTCCCAGGATATGGAGCGTGCCGAAGCCACTCGGCTAACCCTGGCGCCCGTCTTTGAGGGGTTGGCGGAGGGTCTTTCGGCGGGTGCCTCGCCCGGGCCTTCCGGATCCGAGATCGCCGTGGCGGTTCGGGAGTTCTGGGATCGATTGAAGGTGCGGGAGCAACTGGAGCAATGGTCGGAAGCGGTGGACGCACAATGGCTCCAACCGCGCTCGATTCACCTGACGGTTTGGGAGGAGATGCAAGGCTGGCTGAGGAACCTGGAGCTGGCCTTCCCGGATCGACAGATGCCCTTGCGCGAGTGGTTGCCCATTCTGGAGTCCGGGATGGCGAGCCTGACTGTGGGCGTGATCCCGCCGGCGCTCGACCAGGTCATGATTGGAGCAATCGATCGCTCTCGAAATCCTGAGCTGCGACTCGCCATTGTTCTGGGGGTCAATGAAGGAGTGTTTCCCGCACCGCCGATGCCTCCGGCGATTCTCACGGAGGCCGAGCGTGCTCGGTTGACATTGGAGGAGGTGCCCTTGGGCATGAACTCCCGTCGGCACTTGGGACATGAGCGCTATTTTGGATACATCGCTTTCTCGCGTTCGACTGAACGCTTGGTCGTCGCTTGGTCCACTGCGGATCGCGATGGCAAGACCCTGAACGCCTCTCCATTCATCGGCCATTTGCTGCGCATGTTTCCTGAGTTGCGCACCGAGGAGTTTTCGCGGGTTCCACCCTGGCAGGCAGCGGAGCATGTGAGTGATCTGGCGGCGGACTTGGTTCGGTCGCGTCGACGAGAGTTTGGCGGGGCGGATGACCTTGAATCGGAACCGCAGTCCTCGGAGGACCTGGGCATGTCGACCGAGTTGGTGGAGAGGTTTGCGCAGATCCCCTCGCTGCGCTCTCTGGATGAACGCTGCCACCTCATGTTGGAAGGCCTGGCGGCCACCTCGCTTAAGCCGGTGGTAGCCGAGCAGCTGTACGGTAAGAGCCTGATGACCTCGGTAAGCGCTTTGGAGGATTATGCGGCCTGTCCTTTTAAGTTCTTCGTTGCTCGCGGATTGGGGGCGAAGGAGCGGGAGTTCTTTGAAGCGGATGTTCGCGAGCGGGGAAGTTTTCAACACGAGTTACTCGAGCGTTTTCACGTCAGCTTGAGGGAATCCGGACGGAAGTGGCGCGACTTGACGCCGCAGGCAGCCGTTTCCTTGGTGCAGGACTTAGGCAATCTTCTGCTGCGGAGCTATCGTGGTGGGCTGTTCGAGTCGAGCCCGGAGGCTCGATACATGGGGCGTCAGCTCGTGGTGCGGGTAGCGCGGATGATGGGTGTGCTGGTGGGTTGGATGGCGCAGTATCGATTCGACCCAGTGGCGGTCGAGCTCAGTTTTGGCCTGGGTGATCCGGGGCTGCCCGGGTGGAAGGTTCCCGTTGACGAACACCATGAACTTCTGCTGCGCGGACGAATCGATCGCATTGATGTGTGCGAGCTATCGGGAGAACCTGGGACTCTGGCGGTGGTGGTGGACTACAAGTCATCGAACAAAACGTTGTCGCCGGTGCGCCTCGAGCATGGGTTGCAGCTCCAGCTGCTCTCCTATTTGGGAGTCCTGAAGAATGCGCCGGACCTCACTTCGTTCCTGGGGACAGCGAAGGTCGATCCGATCGGGGTGTTTTACATCAGTCTGAAGCCTCAGCGTCTGCTGTCGGACACGCGGGCGGAGGGCTTGGAGGTTGCCGAGGCGCAGACTCAGGAGGCCTACCGGCATCAGGGTCGCTTCGATCGTTCCCATCTCGCCCTGCTGGACAGCCGCGGGGCGACCAAGGGAGATCAGTTCGTTTACAGCAAGAACAAGAGCGGAGAGTTTTCCGCTCGAGGCAACCAGGGGCTCACGCCGATGGCTTTCGCCGATCTGCAGGCGC
This sequence comes from Verrucomicrobiales bacterium, assembly GCA_016793885.1. Classification (NCBI taxonomy): domain Bacteria; kingdom Pseudomonadati; phylum Verrucomicrobiota; class Verrucomicrobiia; order Verrucomicrobiales; species Verrucomicrobiales bacterium. Next base: position 36,282 of record JAEUHE010000145.1, on the reverse strand, counting down.
AGGTGGCGCGGCATCTGACCCAATTCGGCCAGCAGATCTACGCGGGACGCCTGGAGCCCTCGCCCTACCAGATCAAGAAGGAGCGAGCCTGCGACTTCTGCGAATTTCGATCGGTGTGCCGGTTCGATCCGTGGACCGATAGCTTCCGCATTCTGCGAGAGGCGGGTGAAGCATGAGCTCGGGATCCACGATGCAGTTCACCCCGGCTCAAAGCGCTGCCATTGCCGCAGAAGGTAATGTTCTGGTGGTGGCGGGAGCCGGAACGGGCAAGACGCGAACCCTCATTCAGCGCTGTCTCAGACTGTTGCAGGATGGGGCCTCCCTGGAGCATTTGCTTTTGGTCACCTTCACCGAGGCGGCGGCCGCCGAGATGAAGGCGCGGTTGCGTCTGGGATTGGACGCATTAATCGCCGCCCATCCGACTCAGCTGCACCTGCAGGAGCAGGTGGCACTGCTTGACAACGCCCAGATCTCCACACTGCACAGTTTTTGCCTCAAGCTGATCCGCGACCATTTTCATGAGCTGGCCTTGGACCCGCAGATCGTGGTGCTGGATGAGGCTCAGCTGCAGCCCCTGGTCGATGAGGCAATGGACGCGGCTCTGGAGCTGTTCTTGTTGGAAGGCGCGCGAGTGGCGCACGCGTCCAATAGCTTGCTGGCTCAATTCGCCGGAGAGGGCGGAGCGGGGTTGCGCCATCTGATCTGGCGACTTCACCGCTACGCTCAGACCCTTCCCGAACCCGCCCGTTGGCTGGACGAGCAGGAGTCTCTCTTCCAGATGGAGCAGCCCGTGCGGTGGCGCGAGTGGCTCGTTCAGGAGTTTGTTCGCTGGGTGCCTGATTGGTTACGCAGGCTGGAGCCGTCCTTGGATTGTTCAAACATTCGGCTCTGCTTTGAGACGTTAGCCGACCTGGCGTCGCCGCTCGATTTGGCGGGCTTCGAGCGGGCCGTGGAGGCGATCCGGATCGCCGACGAGGAGACGCCCTGGGAGCGAGGAACGAAGACGAAGGTTCGGAAATCTTTGGAGCGCTTTTTTGACGAGGCGGCCTTCTTTCGGAGCTTGGTTTCTGTGGGGCGTGGGGCGGAGGATCCGTTGCAAGCGGATTGGAATGCGGTTCGTCAGGAGATGCTGGTGGTCCTTCGAATGGTGAAGGAGTTCCAGAAACGTTTCGAACGATCGAAACGAGAACTGGGGGGGGTGGATTTCGCTGACATCGAGCAGTTGTCCCTTCGTTTGCTGTGGGATGATACCGGCGCGCCGCGCCCGACGGCACTGCGCTGTCGCGAGCAGTTCACGCATGTGTTCGTGGATGAGGTTCAGGATATCAACGCGGCCCAGGATGCAATTTTGCGAGGGGTGAGCCGCGGGGGGGCGGAGGGGAATCGCTTCTTGGTGGGGGACATCAAGCAAAGCATTTATCGATTCCGACTCGCGAATCCGGCGATCTTCCGCGGCTACTTGGATGCGTGGAGACATCCTGGCGGCGGGCAGCAAGTCATCTCGCTGTCGGACAACTTCCGCAGTCGGGAAGGAATTCTTCGCTACGTCAACGCGTTGTTCGACCAGATGATGCAATCGGGGGTCGGAGGGGTGGTTTACGATGAAGAGAGCCATCTTCGTTTCGGAAATCCGGAGACTCGGTTCCGGCTGAAGCATTCCGATACTGAGTGCCGGGTACAGCTCTGTGTGCTGAGCGCGGAATCCGCAGAGGAAGTGGAGGCGGGGTCGTCGGACGAGATGTCCAACGATGCGGAAGAGTTATTGTCCAGCGAGCGCGAGGCGCGTTGGTTGGCGGACCATTTTAAACAGCTGCACGCGACGGGGCATCTGGTCTGGGATGATTCCTTGAAGGAATTTCGCGGGGTTCGTTGGGACGACATGGTGGTGCTCCTGCGGTCTCCGGGGGCGAAGGTAGAGAGCTATGCCAAGGAGTTCCATCGCGCGGGAGTGCCCATCAGTGCGCCGCGCGGCGGGTTTTTTGACAGTCAGGAGATTTTGGATCTGTTGAGCCTGTTGCGGCTCCTCGACAATCCCATTCAAGATATTCCCCTGCTGGCGGTGCTTCGGTCGCCGCTGGGCGGTTTTTCAGCGGAGGACCTGGTTTCCATCCGGCTGATCGATAAACGAGTGCCCTTGTGGACAGCTCTCGTGCGCGCCTCAAATCCGAGTTTGAGTGCAGGCTTGGAAGTCCTGCCGGTTGCATGTCGGAACAAAGCTGTCCAATTCGTCGCCCAATACACTCGCTGGCGCCAGGCCATTCGGCTCGGGGTGCTCTCCAACTGTCTCGAGACGATTCTGTCGGATACCCATTACGAGGCGCTGCTCGAGGCGGAGGAGCGAGGTGAATCGCGGCTCGCGAACGTCCGGCGGCTGTTGGATCTGACGCGCCAGTATGATCCCTACCAGCGACAGGGGCTGTTCCGGTTTTTGCGTTTCGTCGATGCTCAGCAGGAATCAGATCAGGATCTGGATTCGGCTGCGGCGGTCGCACCCAATGCGGTGCGCCTGATGAGTATTCACAAAAGCAAGGGACTCGAGTTTCCCGTGGTGGCGGTGGCCGACCTAAACAAGCCGTTTAACGCGGGGGATTTGCAGCAGGATGTGCTGCTGGATGAGGTTTATGGGCTTTGTCCACGGGTGGTTCTTCCCGAAACCGGCGTGCGTTACTCGAGCTTGGCGCATTGGTTGGCACGGCGGCGGGGCCGTCGCGAGTTGCTCGGCGAGGAACTGCGGTTGCTGTATGTAGCCCTCACTCGGGCGCGGGATCTGTTGATCCTGGTGGGACATGGGAAGCTGAAGGATTGGGAGATGCCGGTGGAAGGTGAGTTTCCGGTTTCGGCGCGTCCGTTGGCTTGGGAGATTTCCCAAGCGCGCAGCTCACTGCATTGGATACGGCTTTGGTTTCAGCGGCACGCGCGCCCTGACTGGTGGGAACATCAATATGGCGGCAAATCGCCGTTGTTGAGCTGGGTGATTGGTCCAGCGGCCGATCTGAGGCTAGAGGATCGGAAACCAGAGAGAGAGTTGCCTGCTCAGAGCGTGGCGGTTGAAGACGGGGTCGTGATTGCGGAGATCGAGCGGCGGGTGACTTGGAGTTATCCGCACCAAGCGGCTTCGGTAGAGCCGGCGAAGACCACGGTCTCAACCCTGCGTCATCGACAACGCGAGCTGGATTCCGAGGGCGTTCCCCTGTTTCGCGGGAAGCATCGTCCGTCAAGGGGTTCAGCAGCGCCGTCCTCATCGCCTGAGGAAGGGAAATCGCTTTCGGCCACGGAGCGAGGGACGTTGCATCACTTGTTCCTCCAATGGATGGATCTCGATCATGCGGATAGCCTTCTGGATCTGCAGAATGAAGGCGAACGCTTGTGCCGTTCGGGAGTTTTTACCCAGGACGAACTGCGTTCGATTCGGTTCAAAACCTTGGCGGCGTTTTGGCAGTCGGAACTGGGGATGCGGATTCGCAAGGAAAGGGATCGTGTGCAGCGTGAGCTTCCGTTCACGGCTCGACTCTCGACCGTGGACCTTCGCCGTCTCGGGGTGATCCAGCCGGATCTGGACCTGGCAGATGACGAGTATGTCGTGGTTCAGGGTCAGGTAGATCTTGCCGTTGTGCTCCGTGAAGAAATCTGGCTGTTGGATTTCAAGACTGACGCCGTGGCGGTGGAGGATGTTGACGCCCGGGCGAAACACTATGAAGTGCAGATTCGGATCTATGCGCTCGCGCTCGAGGCGATTTATCAGCGGCCAGTCACCCATCGATGGCTGCACTTCTTGACTGTCGATCAGACCGTGTCGTTGGGAGGGTGAGTGCGCTTTGTTAGCAGGAACTCCAGCAGTAGCCGCAAAGAACGAAAGGAGACGAAAGAAGCGGACCGAGTTTTTTGAACCGCGAAGGACGCAAAGGACGCGATGGGGAAGGGGAAAGACCCCGAATGTCTCTCACTAAGGCACCCTACTTCGCCGCCGCGGCTACGAAGGGCAGGCTAAACTCACAAAGCTCCGGAAGCGAACAGAACCGGGTCCGAGCCAGAGAAGAAGAACAGGAACAGGTCTTTCTCTTTCTGCCGGTTTCCTGCGGAAAGCTTAGTGAGCTTCGTGCCTTCCAAGTGAGGAAGTCGGGCTCCTCTTTTTCGGTGATCCCGCATGGCGTCCTTAGCGTCCTTTGCGGGTCAATCCTCAGTTTCCCGGTTCTAGTCGGGACAGGTTTGTGAGCTTCAAGGAAGGCAGCACTTCAAATCTACGGCTTGGGAGTCTCGTTGAAATAGACCGTCACGTTTTTGGTGGCGCGTCCGGCGGCGATGATGTCGAGCTTGCCGTCGCCATTGAGATCGGCGAGGCAGAGGTCCTCGCAGGCCATTTTGTTATCGTCGATGAGCGTGGTTCGCCAGTCTTTGGCCTCGTTGTCCAGCGGGGTGAAGAGCTTGATGCCCACTTTGATTCCCGGGCGATTCATCGCGCGCCAGCCTACGACGATCTGATCATAGCCAACGCCCAGCAGGTCACCGCAAGCAACGGCGTGACCATCGACCAGTTGTTCGTCGATGACTCGGCGTTGCCAGAATCGTTTGGCCGATCCGGTCGGGGGTGCGGTGTAGACCACCGCTTGGTTCCCGTGCATGGGTTCGACCGTGGCGACGAATCGTTTTTTTCCGGGCAGCAGACCATCGCGAACCTCGCCCGCACCGATGAAATTGGTCTCGCTGCCCTCGTTACCGACGATCTGTTGACGGCGCCAGCCGTTCGCCTCTTTGATAAAATGGAACACCCCCTCCTTCCCTCCTACCAGGAGCTCGTCCCAGTTCCTTCCTTCCCAGCGAACGGGCTGGAAGTTGTGGGTCATGTGCAGCGATGAGTCAATGATTTCGGTGCGCCAGTTTCCGCCCACGTCCTGCGGCATTCGGAGCGCATGGATGCGCACTCCCTCACCTTGCCCATTCTTGTTGCCGCGCCCATGCAAGGGCACGACCACCAGGTCGAAGTTTCCTGCTGGGTTGCGAATCCAGCGCATCCGGTGGACGGTTGGCTCATGGGGCAGAGTGACTGGCTTCCAAAGCTGCGTTCTATCCACAGGCGGCAGGAGAAAAAAGTTCGCCCCGCTTTTGAGGGTGTCTCCGGGGTTCCATCCCGCCCCTACTGCGATCTCCACCTTGCCATCTCCATTCAGATCAGCGACAGCCAGGCAGACATGGTCCAGTTCGGTTAGGCGCTCGGCAATGACATGTTTAGTCCAGTCGGGATTACGGTACCAAACAATGTGATTCTTGTCGGCGAGCACGATGTCGGATTTGCCATCCCCATCCACATCGCCGGTCGCGACGCCGTAACCGATCGCGATCTTGCTATCGATTTCCGCAGCTCGGAACTTGGGCTCCGGTGGCGTGGCAGCATGGATGGTGCATTGAATGCCTAACCAGGCAGACAAGAGATGAAGCGATGCTATTTTCATGATCCGACAAACGTTGGCTTCCATTGATACCTGTTGGGAACGTAGGAGGTGCGGACTGGTCTCCGCAATGGAAAAGGAGTTGACGTTCCGAGCAGCCGGGTTAGCTTGGTCCAAGTGTTAACGGCCAGCCAATGCTATTTTTGGTATAGGACTGCCGGGGGTTACTTTAGCCACCCGGCCGCCCTGCGCATTCGGCTGTCCTGACCTACAGATCTCGACAACAGCCAAGCCGCAGGTATCCACCTGCGGTTTTTTCGTTGGTGGCACCGGCGGCGCAATCCCAAGAAACCTATGATTATTGTTCTACGCCACAACACCTCCAAGAAGGACGAAGCCACCGTCGTGAAGGAGATTCGTCGACTGGGCTATCGTCCGCACGTGATGCGGGGAGTCGCTCGCACCGTCATCGGAGCGATCGGGGATGAACGGAAACATCAATCCCTCGACAAACTCTCCGCGCTCCCCCAGGTCGAAAGTGTCACCCCGATTCAGAAGCGCTACAAGCTGGTAAGCCGTGAGGCTCATCCCGTGGATTCGACGGTTAAAGCGGGGAAGGTCTTGATCGGTGGTAAGAAGTTCCAGGTGATGGCCGGTCCTTGCTCCGTCGAGAACGAGAAGCAGTTGTTGACCGCAGCGGTGGCGGTCAAGGAGGCGGGTGCGACCATTCTGCGGGGTGGAGCGTTCAAGCCCCGCACTTCGCCCTATGAGTTCCAAGGGTTGGGACTCAAAGGGCTGAAGTTGCTGGCGAAGGCTCGCAAGGAAACGGGCTTGCCCATTATCACCGAGTTGCTCTCGGAGCAGCAGGCGGAACTCGTTGCCGAATACTCGGATATTCTCCAGATTGGCACCCGTAACGCTCAGAATTTCCAACTCCTGGTCGCGGCTGCCAAGACCGGCAGGCCGGTACTGTTGAAGCGAGGATTGTCGATGCGTATGGAGGAGTGGTTGTTGGCCGGGGAGTACATCCTCGCAAACAACAATCCCAACCTAATGTTCTGTGAACGCGGGATCCGCACGTTCGAAACCTATACCCGCAACACTTTGGATCTGGCAGCGATTCCCATCCTGAAGCAGGAGTCGCACTGCCCGGTGGTGGTGGATCCCAGCCAAGGAGTTGGCCGTGCGGATCTGGTGGTGGCGATGTGCAAAGGCGCGGTGGCGATGGGAGCCGATGCCCTGCTCATTGAGGTGCATCCGAACCCGGCCGCGGCCTGGAGCGATGCCGCGCAGCAACTCTCGCTGGACGGTTTCAAACGGCTTATGAGCGAGCTGCGCCCCTTCATCGCTGCCGCGGGGCGGGAATGAAATGGCAGACGCGCCGGCACTGGAAACGGAGCGCCAGGGGATCGATCCCTTGCGTCTCCGTCGCGCCTTGGCTGAGGCGGTGCAGGGTCTGCGTGCAGAACGCGATGGACTCAGCCATTGGTCAGGTCAGCTCTCCAGCAGTGCGCTGTCCACCGCTACCGCAGTGGTCGCGTTGGCCTTGTCGGATCGGCACCTGGGCACCGATTTCGCCAGTCGAGTTGACGAGGGCTTGAGCTGGCTATCCACCTATGTGAACGCGGATGGCGGCTGGGGAGACACCGTTTGTAGCCGGAGTAACTTGAGCACCACCGTCCTGGTGTGGGCTGCCTTTGGTGCGGTGCCTGGGGCGGATGCCCGATACCTGGATCTCGTTCGACAAGCGGAGCGATGGATCACGGAGCATGCAGGGGGTATCGCTCCCGCGGTTCTGGCCCCGGCCATTGTACGAAGGTATGGAAAGGACCGGACCTTTTCGGTGCCGATTCTCACCCTCTGTGCGTTGAGCGGGCGGCTTGGATCGGGCCGCGAAGCCTGGCGAAATGTGATTCCGTTACCGTTCGAGTTGGCGGCCTGTCCCGCGCGGTGGTTTGCTGCCTTGCAGCTGCCGGTGGTCAGTTATGCGTTGCCTGCGTTGATCGCGATTGGCCAGGTTCGCTTTCACCATTCTCCGCCGCGGAACCCCATCGTGCGCGCTTTGCGATCCCTGGCTCTTGCGCGGACGTTGGGGGTCTTGGAACGCGTTCAGCCGCCGAATGGAGGCTTCCTGGAGGCCACGCCGTTGACCAGCTTTGTGACCATGAGCCTCGTTGGTGGTGGGGATGGGCGACATCCGGTGGCCGAGCGGGGGCTCCGGTTTCTGTGTGGCTCGCAACGTTCCGATGGCAGTTGGCCGATCGATACCAACCTCGCAACGTGGCTGACGACGCTGTCGTTGAACGCGCTACCTCCGACGGCGCTGGAGGAGGCCGACCGATCCGAGATTCTCAGCTGGTTGATGGGTCAACAGTACCGAACGCTTCATCCATATACCCAGGCGGCACCGGGCGGGTGGGCCTGGACTGATCTTCCTGGGGGGGTGCCTGACGCGGATGACACGGCAGGGGCGTTGGTGGCTTTGGCTGGGTTGACGGAAGCCTCCGGCGACGACCGAGCTCGCGTGCGGGAGGCGGCCGAGTGGGGTGTTCGGTGGCTGCTGGATTTGCAGAACCGCGATGGCGGGATGCCTACCTTCTGTCGGGGATGGGGTTCCTTGCCCTTCGATCGCAGTAGCACGGACATTACCGCACACGCGATGCGCGCCTGGCTGACGTGGCACGCTCAGCTGCCTGAGTCACTTCAAGAGCGGGTCGATCAGGCGATGCAACGGGCCTTTAGGTTTCTCGAGACGCAACAGCGTTCCAACGGCGCCTGGGTTCCGCTGTGGTTTGGGAATGAGGCCGAGGAGCAGGAGGAGAATCCGGCCTATGGAACCAGCCGGGTTCTGAGCGCACTCGTTGAGCTGCCGCTTGAGCGGTTTTCGGGAGCCGAGCGGCTGATCGAGTCGGGCTTTCGTTGGCTGATGCGGTGTCAGGACGACGACGGGGGATTTGGCGGAGCACCTGGACTCAGAGCTTCTGTGGAGGAAACGGCGTTGGCGGTGGAGGTGATGGGGAAATTCTTGGCAACGCCCGACCGATTCAGTGAGGAGTTTAGGGCTGGGCTGGCGGGAGCTTGGGTGACCGGGGTGAACTGGCTGATTCGGCGCGTGGAGACGGGGGAGTGGCGTCATCCTTCGCCGATCGGATTTTACTTCGCGAAGCTGTGGTACTTCGAGCGGTTGTACCCGCAAATCTTCACGGTCGGAGCGTTGCGAGCGGCGCTTGAATGTGTTGAACCGGACAGCGGCAGGTGTGACCACAGATTTCGCGGATGACTCGCATAAGGGAGGGGACTTGGTCGCCCACGGAACACGCAGATCACACGGATCGAGATCGAAACCAAAAACTACAAATCAGATTCCCCTCGATCGGGGTTTCTCCGTGTGGTCTGTGTGCTCCGTGGGCAACTCTCAGGCTTTGGAATAAACTTCGGCGCCCTTGTCGACAAACTCCTGGGACTTTTCCTTCATCCCTTCCTGCAACGCTTGTTCGTCGGAAAGCCCCTTCTCGGCGGCGTATTTGCGTACATCCTCGGTGATCTTCATGGAGCAGAAATGCGGGCCGCACATGCTGCAGAAGTGGGCGCTCTTTGCGCCATCTTGCGGCAAGGTTTCATCGTGATATTCGCGCGCGGTTTCGGGATCGAGTGAGAGATTGAACTGATCCTCCCAGCGGAATTCGAACCGTGCCTTGCTGAGCGCGTTGTCTCGGTATTGAGCTCCGGGATGTCCTTTTGCCAAGTCGGCGGCGTGGGCGGCGATCTTGTAGGTGATCACGCCGTCCTTCACATCCTTCTTGTTGGGAAGACCTAGGTGTTCCTTGGGTGTTACATAACAGAGCATCGCGCAGCCATACCAACCGATCATCGCGGCGCCAATACCGCTGGTGATGTGGTCGTAGCCCGGAGCGATGTCGGTCGTCAGAGGCCCCAGGGTATAGAAGGGCGCCTCGTGGCACCATTCGAGCTGCTTCTGCATGTTTTCCTGGATCATGTGCATCGGCACGTGTCCGGGGCCTTCGTTCATGACTTGAACTCCATGCGCCCAAGCCCGTTTCGTGAGATCTCCCTGCACTTCCAACTCGCCGAACTGCGCTTCGTCGTTTGCGTCTGCGATGGAGCCGGGACGGAGCCCGTCGCCGATCGAGAAACTGACGTCGTATGCGGCCATGATCTCGCAAATCTCGTCCCAATGGGTGTAGAGAAAATTCTCCCGATGGTGCGCGAGGCACCATTTGGCCAGGATACTACCGCCGCGGCTGACGATTCCCGTGGCGCGTTTCGCGGTCCAGGGGATGAAGCGGAGCAGGACGCCGGCATGGATTGTGAAATAGTCGACGCCTTGTTCGCATTGCTCGATGAGGGTGTCGCGATAAACCTCCCAGGAGAGCTCTTCCGCTTTCCCGCCCACCTTCTCGAGTGCCTGGTAGATGGGCACGGTGCCGATGGGAACGGGGGAGTTGCGCAGGATCCATTCACGGGTCGCGTGAATGTTCTTTCCGGTCGAGAGATCCATCACGGTGTCGGCACCCCATTTGGTCGCCCAGCGCATCTTTTCCACTTCCTCCTCAATGCTCGACGCGACGGCGGAATTACCAATGTTGGCATTGATCTTCACTAGGAAGTTCCGGCCAATGATCATCGGTTCCAATTCCGGGTGGTTGATGTTCGAAGGGATGATTGCCCGGCCGCGAGCCACTTCATCACGCACGAATTCGGGAGTGATTTCGCGTGGGATCGCAGCCCCAAAGCTGTGGCCTGGATGCTGATGATTGAGGGAGTTTCGGGGGGCGTCCGGTCCAAACTTGCCGCGCAGCCGATCGAGTCCCTGATTCTCGCGGATGGCGATGTATTCCATTTCCGGAGTGACGATACCCTGGCGGGCGTACCACAACTGCGTGACCGGATGGCTCTTGGAGGCGCGTAGCGGCCGGCGGCCGGCGAACGGGGAATTGAAGATGGGAAACTTGCTTTCTTCCTTGCCGCGAGCGTGGGCTTCTGAGAGATAGCCATTGTCCTTGGGGGTGACATCGCGGCCAGAGTATTCCTCCACGTCGGCTCGGCTCAGGATCCAGGGTCGGCGGAGCAGGGGGAGGCCTTGGGTGACGTCGCCATGGAAGGTTGGGTCGCCCCAGGGACCGCTGGTATCGTAGACCCTCACTGGCTCGTTGGCCTCGTAGTCACCCTTGAACGTCTTGGTAGGCGATACCTTGATCTCGCGCATGGGCACGCGCAGGTCGGGATGAATACGACCGTTCAAATAGACCTTGGTGGATTGAGGTAGCGGGTCTCGGCTTTTCGGTTCCAACGAGTCTTTGTGTGCGATCATAGCGACATCCAACGGGTTTTGATTCTGGTAAGGCGGGAATGGATGGCACCAGAAGAGCGCCTGGCACCTGCGTGCCTCCCTTCGCCAGCATTACCTGGATCAGGTTCAATGGGTCTTCCTGCCGGCTTTGGACCGGACCGGGAACTCTCAGCCTGAGCATTTCATCTTGCGACGAAACTTTGGGGCTCCCCAACGACTGAGGCAGAATGGTCAGGCATTGAAGGGCTGTCAAGCGATGTGAGGGTCACCTGAACAGCACATCTCCGATCGTTTGCGCCTTCGGAAACCAATCCGCCAGCGCTGTGCCTCCCAACCACGCGACTGCCATAGTGAGGAGAAATGGGGCCAGTGTGTGTTGAAGTGCGGTTACTAGCCAGTTCCGCCGATCCTCCGTCGAAAGCCGGTGGCAGAGCGCGCTCACCAATACCCCGTCAATGAGCAACTCGGCAAACAAGGTTGGTGCGGCGTAGACCACCCAAGCCGACGCGCACAAGATTAGCAAAATCACACTCGCCACCACCAGAGGTAGAAACCCTTCATCGGCGGCACCTGCAACCTCCGCGACCGGATCGAAGAGGTCCGAGCTGTCGGTTGGCCTACCCAGGCGGAGAGGGAGCTCGGTAGCTAGCTCAACCGCATCACTGGTGTCGGACAGCAAGTCATTTCGCAACGCCATTGTCCTCATCCACAACCAGAGGAAGCCAAGGTAGACAAGATAGGCGATCAGGGACGTTCATATGGCTTTAAGTATGTCAAGAGGGCATAGAAAGTGCGCAGTCCGTTTAGACGGTAAACACCTCTCCAGCGTGTGAGCTGAGTGGTGCAGGCAAGTTGGCAGTATGCGATGGTTGATCCTGCTCATATACGTGTGTTGGTTACCACAAGACCCAGGTTCAGCGCGGCGCAGACTCACTCTAGGATCGTGAGTTCGGTCTCTTGCGAGAACTTATCACCTAACGTCGACGAGCGTGCGCCTGACCAGCCTTCTTGCCTGCACGACGCAACTCACCGTCGCGTGGGCTATGATTTAAATGTTCTCAGCGCTGATTCACCTCCTCAGGCGAACGTGTGCCGTCCCTGATCACGGGCGAGCGAGCGGGGACGATGGCTCTCGAGCTCTGAGCTCGCAGCGTCCCCGGTCGCCACTGCGTAACGGACTCGCCTCGCCCGGGATCAGAGGCGCAGCCTAGGGATGTAGAGATATTCATTTCTTGGTTTGTTTGACTCGGTTGGAAGGTGCCGGCTTGAGTGTGTAGACTTTCTTGGTTTCGCATTTGGTGTTGGATTCGGTTTTGGATTTGCGATCCGGCACAGGTTGACCCGCGACGAGCTTGGCCATCGCCCACACAAAACCGGCGAGTTCCCGAGCCACAGCGGTGACGATGACAACGCTCTTCTTGTGCTGACGTTGGAGATGGCGATACCGGGAGCAAAGGCGCTGTTGGGCTTTCCAGGAGAGATCGTTCACTTCCTTGGGTTGGCCATGTTGACGGAGGCGAAGGATGGGTGCCACGCGAGCCGGTTGGCGATAGTGCCAGGCAGACTCGATCAAAGCCTTTCTGCAGAAGGAGTTGCCAGTTTTAGTGATGGGGCCCTGAGAGCGCTTCTCTCCGGTGGAGTGTTCAGAGGGAGTGAGTCCGATGAAATTCATGAGCCCCGGAGCTTTGTCAAAACGTGAGAAGTCGCCGATCTCACTGACCAGAGTCATGGCGTTGACGAGTGCGATGCCACGGAAGGTCATCAAAGCGCGGACCAGGGGTTCCCAACGCCACCCTGGGAGTTGATCCTCGACGGCTTTGGTGAGAAGGGCCAGGCGCTCAGTAAGGTGTTCAACCTGGCGGATATGCCCTTCCAAGACGAGTTGTTGAGCGGGAAACGGCATTTTGATCTTGGAGAGATAGTTGAGGTGAGCCGGACGCCAACTCGTCTTTCCGGTGTAGCGACCGCCGTTACGGAGCAGGTAACTCTTGAGGCGTTGACGAGCTTGTCGTTGATCGCGGACGGCGCTTTCGCGAAGGCGGACGACGTCACGGACGGCTTCATCCTCCGGTGTGGGAATGTGGATGAAGGTGAGTTCGCCGGCACGGTAAAGGCGAGCGAGGTTGCGAGCGTCCCGACGATTGGTTTTGACGCGGTCTGAGGCCCGCTGAGGAATGAGAGAAGGGGAAACGATCTCGCAGACAAAACCTTTCGATCGAAGATGACGCGCGAGGCCAAAACCGGTTGGGCCAGCTTCGTAGATAAAACGGAGTTCGATGTTGTCGGAGGTTTTGAGTTTCGAGATGAGGCGATCCACGTCGGAGAGTTTGGATCCGATGGCTCCGTAGTCCCGGACTTCACCGTCTGGGGAGGCGATGGCGACGTGGTGTGATTCGGCGTGGACATCGAAGGCGACGTGTTTGATGATTTGTTTCATGGGTGACAGGTTTTGCATTAATCAAAGTTGGTTCCGGCAGCAGGGTGACTTGTGTGCCACAACTTTGTGGATAGGTTCCCGCGTTCGCGTGGGAATAACCCACGTTCGCAGAACCTGTCACCCTCAACCTTCCCAACCCGCGTCAAGCCATAGGGTCTAAGAGGTATCGGCGTCCCATGTGAACCATTCCTGCCCGCAGCAGGAGGTTCGATGCGAGAAATGCCAATCCGGTGGTTATCAAAAGCAGCATGGACATCTGCAGCCGGGGGTGCTGTTTGCGTTTGAGCCAGCGGCTCAGGCGATTGGTCAAAACGCCACGCGGAACTTTGACTATCGCCCTTGGCTGGGCGGCTGGTCGGGTCACTTTTGATGGTCCGGAGGTTGCAGGCATTGATTCGTTCTGGCTACTCGGTTCTGGGTATTCTTCCTTGGATGGCGCTCGTTCCCGGCGAGCATTCGCCCCTTGTTCCGGTACGGTCTCCGCTAAAACTGTCAAGTTGTCCAGTCCATGGGACCGGCTTGGTGAGCAAATCTGGGACATCGCACCGCATGGAGCTAGCAGCTAGTCGGTTCTCTCTCCACCGGTGGCAGGAATTCTTGGTGCGACGCGCATCGCGGCGCGGGACTACCCCTCCGATCAGGCCTGTCCCCATTCTGTGCCGCGGTCCTTGGTGAAGTCTCCCGGTGGTGGTTGAGTTGGTGGTGTGGTTGTAGGATCCAGATCATCAATAGCTTGCGTTAAACAAGACGCGCGATAAACAGCCCAAAACCGGTAGGTTCGAGTTTGATGTGAGTGAGGTCTGTCCCTCTGGGTGCCCGGTTTGTTCGGGGTTCCGATAGAGAAGAGATGGCCTGTCCCTGATTTGGTTCTTTCAAACACTGGGCATTCCTGGGCTCAACAGAGTTTCCCTACCCTGAGAGAGGGCTACAGCACTCTAAATTGCTTCGCGACGCAGGTGACGGTTATGGAGTGCGTGCAGGCCTCTGCCGCTTTTGTCCCCTCGACAGAGTCGGGATCCTCGATCTCACCAGCTTCTGGTCGCATCCAGGACGGAAACGGAACGAAAACCGGCTTGACCCGCGAGCTCGGAATCCCTAGTTTTCCCCCATAAATGTGTCTCTCGCGTTCAGTAAGCCTGCTGAGCGTCCTGGTAGTAGTAACCCAGGACGCCGTAGGTACTTGTCGCGACTGACATCGGATTTCGACAAGAACCCACGGCTGGAAACGGTCGTGGGTTTTTTTTGCGCCTACGAACGTCAGACGCCGAAACACCTAAGAAAGCTATGAGCAAGACTGCAACTACGACCACGGATAAGAAGAAGACTGGGGCGGCCAAAACCCGGCCTCAGGTAGGCCCTGCCATGTTGGGGCGAGATATTCTTGTGGAGGCTCTGGAGCGCGAAGGGGTAGAGGTTATCTTTGCCTATCCCGGCGGAGCGAGCATGGAGATCCACCAATCCCTGACGCACTCGCGCAAGATCCGCACGATTCTGCCCCGCCATGAGCAAGGCGGATCCTTCGCCGCCGAGGCTTACGCACGTGCCACGGGCAAAGCGGGCGTGTGCATGGCGACGAGTGGTCCTGGCGCTACCAACCTGGTGACGGCTATTGCCGATGCTTACATGGACAGTGTGCCGCTGGTTGCTTTGACCGGACAGGTCCCGCAGGCCATGATCGGGAAGGGCGCGTTTCAAGAAACCGACTTTTTCGGCATGACCTTGCCGGTCGTGAAGCACAGCTATCTCATTACCGACATCAACGACATTCCTAGGATCATCAAGGAGGCGTTTCACGTCGCGCAATCGGGGCGTCCCGGCCCGGTGGTGGTCGATTTCCCCAAGAACATCCAGCAGGCCAAGACCCAACCGGTCTGGCCGCGTGAAGTCGATATGCCGGGCTATCCGGCTCCGAAAAAGGCGGACGATCTTTCCCTCAACGAAATCATCGGCTTGATCGAGAAAGCCGAGCGTCCGGTGTTGTATGTGGGCGGTGGAGTGATTACCGGAGAGGCTTCGAAGGAACTTCGGGAGTTCGTTGAACGAACCAAGATTCCCGTGACGACCACGATCATGGGCATTGGCGCTTTCCCCGAGAACCACGAGTTGTCCCTCCGCTGGCTGGGCATGCACGGTGCTGCCTATGCCAATTGGGCGGTGAGCGGCGAGTTTGTTCCTCGCAAGAGTTTGAATGAGCCGATGGTGAAACTGAAGGAGGGTGCTGATTTGCTGCTCGCCTTCGGTGTGCGCTTTGACGACCGGGTGACTGGGAAGGTGGAGAAGTTTTGTGAGACCGGCACGATCGTGCACGTGGATATCGATCCCTCGGAACACAACAAGAACCGCAAGGTGCAGCTGGCGATCGAGAGCGATGTGAAGTACGCGCTCGGGCGGCTGGTGGAAATGGTGAAGCGCCGACCGATTCAAAAGAAATTTACGGCGTGGCATCAACAAGTGGCCGAGTGGAAGCAGCGTGCTCCGCTCACCTATCGGGTGACCGATGAAGTGATCAAGTCGGATCACATGAAGGACCATCTCGAGGGCAAGGAGAACGAGGTGATTTTGCCGCAGCATGCCATCGACGTGCTCTATGAACTGACGGGAGGTGATGCCATCATCACGACGGGCGTGGGGCAGCATCAGATGTGGGCCGGCCAGCATTACAAGTTCAAATTCCCGCGCCAGTTCATCACGAGCGCCGGTCTCGGTGCCATGGGCTTTGGGTATCCAGCGGCCATGGGAGCCAAAGTTGCCTGTCCCGACAAGCAGGTGGTCGACATTGACGGCGATGGCTCATTCCTGATGAACGTGCAGGAGTTGGCCACGGCGCACATTGAGAAGATCGCCGCCAAAGCACTGGTCCTGAACAATCAGCACCTCGGAATGGTGATGCAGTGGGAAGACAACTTCTTTGCCGGCAACCGGGGTCATACTTATCTGGGGGATCCGGAGAACCGTCCGCTGATTTATCCAGACTTCGTGCGGATGGCGCATGCATTCAACGTTCCGGCGGAACGTGTCATGTTCCGCAGTCAGCTGAAAGCGGCCATGAAGCGCATGTTGGATGCGGAGACGCCGTATGTTCTCGACGTCATCACACCTTACACCGAGCACGTGTTGCCGTTCATCCCTGCTGGACGCACCGTGGCGGACATGATCTGGCAGGGTTAAGTTCGGCGAGGGAATGGACTAAGTCTGCACGCCCTGCCTCCCTTGTCGGGTGGCAGGGCGTGTTTGTTTTCTAGAGCGGCGCCTACTCCGTGAGGTTGCGCACTCGGAAGAAGGCCTGGGGCTCCTGGCTTCCACTCGAATCTCTGAGAGAGACTTGATTCCCATCCGTTGCGACGGCCTCACCCACCGCTTCCCACGTGGGATTCTCTAGGTTGAGAGTCCGTTCGAGCTGGAGCGTTTTGCCTGCGGGAGCGGTGCACTGGACCAAGGTCAATCCGGCTTCATCGATCGAAGTCGCGATGATCCGAATTTCCTCCTCCACAACCAGTGGCTCCAAGGTGACCTGGACAAAGGCCGCCGCGCTGTCCCAGACCCCATCGTTCACCACCAGTTGGAACGTCAGGGCTAGTGGAGATTGAACGACGGGTGCGGTGAACGAAGGGGATGCGGTTTCCCCGTCGGCAAACACGAGTGGAGGTCCGTCGCGTAAAGACCAATAGTAAGTCAGCGTTCCACCTTCTGGATCCAGGCTGGCGGACCCATCAAGCAGGACCGTTTCTCCACCTTGGACGACCAGCGTCCGATCCACCCCGGCGTTGGCACTAGGCGGTTCGTTGGCTGCGAGAGGCAGGGGGGATTCGCGGAGGATCAGCCTTAAATTGTCAGCATAAGCGTCATTATAGGCACCCTCTGCGCGGTTCATTTCCAATGTCACCGTGACGCTGCGGGCGCCAGCGGGAACTACGGCCAAGGCGCTGCGGTAGTGAAGTGACGTTTGATCCGCTCGTTCCGTGGCAGTGACCGGCCCCAACACCACGGAGTCGATCGTCGCGCCCGCTTCGTCCTGGAACGAGGCGGTCAGGTTTGCCGAGTCTCCCTGTGGGCCAAACCCGCCCAACCAGGCTGAGAAGTCATACAGGATCGCACCGGCATCGATTTTTGTGGCGGCAACTGGCAGCTGCAGTTGAGTGGTAGCGGTGGATTGGCCACTCTGCGGCCCGCCGCTGAAGAAGTTCTGGCCGCGATCGTCAGGGCCTGGATCGGTCGATGTGGGGAAACCTCCCGGAGAGTCCCATCGCGCGATGGTAAGATTGCCGCTCACCGTCCAACCCGGCAGGGAGACAATGGTCGTCCCATCGCCGCCACCAAGTCCTTCGGCCGTCCCATAAGGGAGGAGATTCCCGTCGGGCAGAATTGGGGGAAGCGGGCCTGCTTGTGAAGGGCTCCAACCGGCGGGATTATTCAAGTCTGTCGCGGACGGCCAGGTTTCAGGAACTGTCGACGCATCCCCATCATCCTGCACCACCGCGAATGCCAGGCTGTGATTCCAACCGCCGAGCAGGCTGTCGGCGATGCGAAACTCAGCGCTCCAAGCTGGGCCGTCCCGCAGAATCTGCACGCTGAAACCCACTGGCGGACTATCGAGGTTCACCATTTGGGCGCCGTTGCCGACGATGCGGTAGATGCCTCCTTGATCATCGACTGCGAACCCGACGGCGTTGGCACCGAGCGTCCCGTCGGCGGTGGTGTCGACCCGCAGACCTACCGATGCGCTACCTCCTGGCAAAGGACTATAGCGAAGCCCGGTGAAGCACACCCACAAGGCTCCGTTGGCATGGGCGAATCGAGCACTGGAGTATTGTCCATTCTTGATGGCAAGACGAACCGCCGGGTTCTGTGAATAGGCAGGGTCGGCGCACAGACCATCGAGCACCGGTTCGGCTCCGTCCGCGACGGCAAGCGGTCGGATTGAGAACTGCACCGTGCGCGAGTCCGCATTCCCATCCGCGTCGGTTCCAGTCAGCGTGAGTTGGTAGACGCCGGGGGGCAGGTTGGCGAGCGCCAGGGATGCGCCGGATCCGTCCCGCACCTCGGGCCCAACCAGCGACCAATGCAGCGAGGTACCGCCGAGAGTTCCATCCTCGGCATCGTAACCTGCACCCTGGGCGTTGATGGGATTGCCCAGATCGAAGAGCTGGCCTTCGGTCACGCCAGTCAGGTTGACCACGGGCGCATGGCGCGGCAGCTCGAACGGATCACTCGTGACGGTGGTGCTATGGATGCCGTCGGTGACGATGACGCGAATCAACGCGGTTCCGGTGCCGGCGAGCAGGCTGGTATCCAATGTCTGACTGCTCTCGGGATAGTGGACACTGAGGGTTTGCCAGGAAGCGCCGTCGTCGGAGCTGTATTGAATGGTGAAGAAGAGGTTATCGCCGTCCTCGTCCGATCCCGTCCAGCTCACCTGCATGGTTCCATCGCCCAAGGTCACCGGGTTGAGCTGCAAGGTGGGGGTGTGGGCGCTGATCAGGACCTCCGTCAACGTCCCTCCCTGATTGACCAGGCGCAGAGCGGCAGCTTCGGGAGGGAGGGGGAGGGCTCGGTGTATCAGTGAGCTGACCGAATCGCCATCGGACAGAGCTTGGGGTGGCGCAGGTTGATCCACGAGGATGTTGCCGAGGGCGTCAACCAGATGGAGTCGAATCGCAAAGTCGGGTGGCAAGTTTGGTAAAACGTCCGTCAGTTCGGCGAGTGTTCGAGGGCTGAGCTGGCTCGCGGTAGTGGTGGTTGCGGGGAAGAAGCTGCCCGCCGCCCCGCCGGGACTCAAGAGCGCGTGAACGATCAGGAGAGGCTCGTCCTCATTTCCTTGCAGAGACCCGCGGTTGACCAAGGGAGGCGGGGGCTGGATCGAGGCCTGGTAGCCGAGGTTGAGCAGGGTGAGCATGCGGTTCCAGTTGTACTCGGAGTTCCACCGGGTGCGCGCGTAGGACATGAGATCCCCGTTCGATCCAGGCAGGACGAGATTCCAGGAAAGAGGATCGAACCCGATGGACGTGGCGGCGTCTTCCAGGTCGGTGGCACCCATGGTGCACGACGACGCTCCATTGGGCAGATTGTCATACGGGCCGTCGGGAACCTGGGTGCCGCAGGTCATATCGGATGGAATATGGTTGAAGGCGAAATTGTGGCTTAGCTCGTGAGCCAGCGTTCTTCCGCCAACGGGTGCGTTCCAGGCGGCGCCGCCGCCTGCTTCGGTTCCCATGCGAATGATCAGTGAGTGTCCGGGGTTGTATCCCAGCCCGTTGAATCCGCTGACGCCATGGGGAAACATGCCGACGTAATGAGAGTTGAGGGGGGTGTCATCGAAGAATCGGGAGATCGCCAGCCAATTGAGCGCGGCGTCCTGGTTGTCAGGAAGATCGAACGATCGCGCTTTGATCCCCGTGATGGTCACCACGGGTTTGAAAACCACGGAGTTTCGAGTGAATACCCGGAAGCCGGCGACGGGGAGCATCGATTGGGCTCGTCCAATGATCTCCCAGAATTGGGAGCCGGGAGCGCGTAGGTTGAACGCAGATCCACCGAACATCATGGGGGCGAAGACCAGCACCGGCGCCAGGGTGGGCTTGATGTCCAGAGTGGCGAAGGACGAGTTGTTTGCGAGCGGGTTGTCGCCGGTCTCGGGAACGGAGCGTCCCTGATTCAGCACAAATTCACAGCGGAGTTTTCCTTCGGTAATGACTTCGGCGGGGATCTGGAAAAGATAGGTCGCCGCCAGGTTGGTGCGGACGCCGGTGAGGGAGGGAGTGGAAACGACCGCGGGGGATTGGATCGGCAGGAAAGGAGAGCCGTCGACATCGAGAACCACCTCCTGGCCGAAGACCTTGAGGATGCGCTGAACCCGCAGCTGTGCTGGAACATCGAACCCCGACAGTCGGGTATTGTTAACCGCTATTCGAGCATAGCCGCGCACCACTGCGGGTTTGGCTGCGACCAGGTTCACCGTGTTGTTGAGGTTTTGAATGCCTTGGGTGACTTCTACCCCATAGGCTTCGAAGTCGATGCGAATGGGTGGAGCGTCCGACGGAAGACTCTGAACGGTGTTGGCGTGTGCGAAGTAGAGAAGGCGTCCACTGGAACGCAGGCTGCGGAATTCCCGGTTGAACCCGATGCTGAGGAAATCCGGATCCCCGGGGTTGAAGAGGGTTGGCCGGGCGGGCGCGTTGCGGCTAAGAAGCTCGGAATTGGCCAGTGGACCCGCCGGGGTGCGGGTAAAAAAGATCCGGTTTCCATCGACGGCTACCGACGTGATCTTGTAGTTGGATCCGGCATTGAACTCGACGAATTCGCGACGTCCGCCTGGTGTCAGGTCCAACCCGATGAGCTGGCTCGCCCCTTGGAAGGTGATCAGGTTGCCGAGAGCAAAGTAGAGCATCGTTCCCTGGCGAAACTGGTCGATGCCAGCTGGAATTCGCACGGAGTAGCGTTCGTTGCGCACGGCGAAGTCGCTGACCCCGGTGCGGATCAACTGGGGGGATCCTGACAAAGGAGAGCGGTAGAGCCTTCCGTCCATGGTGAGGAACACGAGCTCTGAGGTTAGTGGGTTTCCATTCGTGCCCACCACGTCCACCAAGGCAAATTTTTTCATGCTGAGACCGGGGATGGTCAGCACGTCCTCGAATCTGCTGCTAAGGCCCTTTTTCCGGGTACGGAAAACGGTGAGCGTGTTGCCCGGGATATCGAACACGTAAGACCAGAGTTCGCTGTCGGTGGCAAAGAGCACTCCATCCGCGGTCACTGGAACAGGAAAGAATCGGCCCTGAACAGTGATCGGTTCGCCGGCAGCGAAAGCGGAGGCAGTCAGCGATTTCCGATAGAGCGTTCGGTTCTTGGTGTAGTAGAACGCTTCGTCGTCCCGAACGAAGTAACCTCCATAGCCACAATCCGGAAGGACGGTGCCGCGAAGGAGGCTTGGTCGGCTCTCGGAGAGGCTGATTCCGGGTTCAAAAAGATCGCCTGGTTTGAAGCCGCCTGAAGAGCCGGCTCCTGAATGATACAAAGAGGCCGCGCTGGAAAGCAGTCGCGGATCTGTGTAAGCGATCTGTGAGGCGCCACCCTGGTTGAGCGTTTCCGTGCATGAACTCGAGGTCCACCAGTATAGTCCGTTACGGAACAGCTCAACGGTGTCGATGGTTCGGAGCGCGGGTTCCTCGGCAACCAGGGAGGGCTGTGCTGCCCGAGCCAGGAGAGTATCCAGCGTCAGCAGGCACCCTAGGAGACCCAGTCTTCCTAGGCGGCGCAGTCGTTGAGCGGAAGTTGTCCCGCAAGGGTTGGGTTGGGTGATGGATTGCAAGTGGTGTGGTTTCATGGCTTGAGCACTCAGCTCACCACTTGACTCAGGAACGCGGGGTAAGGATTACCGAATCTTTTCCGAGGAATGACGAGCCACCTTCGAGAAGACCGTAGCGAGTGCCGAAACTAACGCATGGACCGTTCCAGAAACTCGACTCGTTCCTCATCGGATAGGGCCGCCTTCTGCTTGAACGATCGATCCTGCCCAAACCAGGTCCAGGCCAGGGCGGAAGGGCTGAGGACCTTAGCTTGATCTTCAGGCGTTAGTGGTTGACCCGTTCCGTTCACGGGCGAATCGATCCACACCGGACGAGGAGCGAGGAGAGCGATGAGATGCGGGATATCACCCGTCGTGCGGAGAATTCCGGGCACGATCGTCCCGAGACGTTGGTTCTCGTAGGGGAGGTTGGACACGTAGCTTGCGAGTGTGCCTTCGGTCATCACCGCTCCGACGCGATGATCCAGAGCGGCGACCGAATAGGCGACCAGACCGGCTGGGCCAAATCCGACGAGCCCGATCTGGGTTGGTTTTCGCGATTCGACTTGTCCTAACACATCCAAGAGCGACAGAACATCCGCTGTCCATTGACCCAGCAATGGGCGCCCGATCCACAATCCCCATTCGGCCGTGGTATGATCAGGGGCACGTCCGATTTTGTCTCCCGGCCAGGCGAGATCTCCGGTGGCGCGCAGATCCAGTGTCGTCACACTCCACCCAGCGGCCTTGAGCCGCTGGGGCAGAGGGCGTTGCTCGGCTTTCGCCGTGCCTTCGAGATCCAGCACGACGGCGGTGCGGTCCAGGCGGCTTCCTGGATGATAGAGCGCCTTGAGCCGAATGCCTGGCTCTGGGCTGAAAAGGATCTCGAGGTTTGTGTCGTTGGTCCGGGTCCTGATCTCCACAGCGTGCGGTCGCGGGCGACTTGAGGGCAGGGCGATGGCTGTTTGCAACTGATCTACGAGATCAGACTGCCGTGACTTCCATTCGCGAAGCGTGGCGGGCCACTTCCTCGACTGGAGCACCCGGTTTGCCTCTCGAGCGGCGAATTGGGGTAATGTGATCCAGTCGTCTGGCCGGGTTGTCCCGGGGAAGCAGCGAAGGGACTCGGGGGGCTCGGTCTGGAAGTCAGGCTCCGAGATCGGCTCCTCCGAGCGGGCCTGCCTGAGGTGCTTGGCAAGCCACCCATAGAGTCGCTCACGCATCGGCTGGCTGTAATCATGGCCCGACTCAAAAACGGCGTGGGCGAGGTGCGAAGGTAGATTGTACCACTGATAGGAGAGTGCTGCTTGGGCGATGGACTGGGCGGCTTCGGGTGCCGAGAACTGCCTGGCATCGCGACTTGCACTCATCACCAGGAGAGCGCGCGGCGCGGTGAGAGCGAGGATCCCCCCCTCTTCGGTGTAGTTGAGGGCGCCGGGGATCACCTCGCACAGGCAGCAGGCTGCTCCGAGATAGGCCTGGTAGTTTCCGACGGAGCAGACTGGGATCACGGCATCGAAGCGGGCATCCCACGCTCCGGCGTACATGGTCTGGTTCCCTCCGCCGCTCGCTCCCGTGATAGCGATGCGTTGACGGTCTACCTCGGGTCGGTTGCAAAGATAATCGACCGCGCGGCTATTTTCGAACACCTGGATGCCCGCCAGCGTGAGCCCGGAGGGGAGGAGTGTGGCAGCGGTCATGTCCCCGTGATATTCGCCCAATGCCTTGCCGACGCCACGTTCACCGGCTCCGAAGGCGTCGACTGCGAGGACGAAGTACCCCAGTTTAGCCGGACCGATGCAGCGCGCCTGAACCACTGGATCTTGTTTAGCCCCCGCCCAGTGCCCATGAACGGCCAGCAGAGCAGGCGAGCGGCCTGGGCGGTCGGGAACGTACGCGTTTGCGGTCATCCACATTCCTGGTAAAGTTTGGAACACCAGTCGCTCGATTCGATAGCCCTCCCGCTGGATGACCCCTAAAATTCGCGGGTTCAGACCTGCTGGTGCCGAGGAAACCTTCCCCCACGACGCTTGGATTTGCTCGCGAAGGAGGGGAGCTTTCTGCTTCCAGTCCGCCAGCGTTGCAGCAGCCGGGTGCGAGGCGTGTAATTCTGCCGCGCGTGCTCTCACGAATGCGAGGTAGGCATTGGTCGAGTCGGCGGAGTAAGCGCTCGCTAGCGATGCGAGTAGAAGCCATAGGCCTGCCCAACTGCCACTCAGTCCTGGGGATGCGTTGAATGGATTTTTTGAGCAGTTGCCCAAGCCTGTTTGCATCCTTTCGCCTTAGCTGCTTGCCCGTCACGATGCAATCGCCAATACTTGGCGGCATGCAGATTCAAGTCGGCATTATCACCATTTCGGACCGGGCATCGCAGGGTCTCTACGACGACCTGGGCGGTCCGGCGTTGAAGCAAGCGGCCTTGGCTTACGGTTGGCAGGTGCTGGCGGAGGCGTTGGTTCCCGATGAGCGTCGTGAGATTCAGCGGGCGATTCGGGAACAGATTCATCGAGGCTGCGGATTGGTGCTCACCACTGGAGGCACGGGAGTTGCCCTTCGCGATGTCACTCCGGAAGCGGTTCGAGAGATCGCCATTCGCGAACTCCCCGGATTTGGAGAAGTCATGCGCGCCGAATCGATGAAAATCACCCATAACGCCATCCTGTCCCGCAATCTGGCGGCCGTCGTGGAGAAGTCCCTGGTGATTTGTCTTCCGGGCAAGCCCACGGGTGCGGTGGAATGTCTCAGTTTTGTGGTTAAGGCGATCCCGCATTGTGTCGAGGTGCTGCAAGAGGTGCCGACCAGCTGCTGAGATGTGGTCGGTATCCGACGCTTGCTCAAAGGGTTGGATTAATCCAGCGGTTTTGCCCTGAGACTTCATCGAACTCCAATAAATCGCCCCTCGCCCCTTGCGCTCTCGCCCAAGGCTCCCTACTTTGCCGCCAACAGCGTCTGCTTCGGCCGGAGGCTTAGCTGATTTAAATAAGGCTATTTATGAGACAACTAACAGAACTAGTGGGTGGCAGTGGATTGGTATTTCTGTTTTTGCTGCTGGCGTTGTTCGTGGTGGCGCTGGTGGTTTTGAACTTCGGTATGATCTACATCCGGGCCTGGTTCTCGCAGGCCAAGGTGACTTTTATTGAGCTGATCAATCTCCGGATGCGGCGGGTTCCCGTGGGAGCGATCGTCGACGCGCGGATCACCGCCATCAAATCGGGGATCGAGCTGACCACCGACGACCTGTCCACCCATCATTTGGCGGGTGGGAACTTTGAGATGGTGGTTCAGGCGCTGATTGCGGCCCGCAAGGCTGGGATTCATCTGAATTTCGACCGTGCCTGCGCGGTGGACTTGGCCACGAAGGGCACTGGAAAAACGGTGTTGGAGGCGGTGAAGACCTCAGTGAATCCGCGTGTGATCGACTGTCCGAACCCGAGCTCTGGAAAGGTGACGATCGACGCGGTGGCCAAGGATGGGATTGCGGTCAAGGTTAAGGCTCGCGTCACGGTGCGGACCAACTTAGATCGTTTCGTAGGGGGTGCCACGGAGGAGACCATCATAGCCCGGGTAGGCGAGGGGATTGTTTCGACCATTGGTTCCTCCCAAAGTTACAAGGATGTCCTCGAGAACCCGGATCGGATTTCCAAGACGGTCCTCGACAAAGCCCTCGACAGCAACACGGCCTTCGAAATTTTGTCGATCGACATTGCCGATGTCGATGTTGGTGAGAATGTGGGTGCCAAGCTCCAGGCTGAACAGGCGGAGGCGAACAAGCTGGTGGCCCAGGCTCAGGCCGAGGTTCGACGGGCGGCTGCTGTGGCTCTGGAGCAGGAGATGGTGGCTCGGACGCAGGAAGCCAGAGCGCGGGTGGTGGAATCGGAGGCGCAGATTCCTTTGGCCATGGCGGAGTCCTTCCGCAACGGCAATCTGGGTGTCATGGACTACTATCGCATGCGCAATGTGCAGGCGGACACGTCTATGCGAGAAACCTTGGCCGGAGGGGCTTCCACGAGCGGCGGCAAGACTTCCGGCAGTTAGGCCAGCCACTTCACGACGCGGAAGCGGGTCTCGGTTTTGCAATCAAGTCCGATAATGAGTCCTTGGGCCTCCATTTTCATGTTGGGTGCTGGGGAGTGGTCGAGCGTGATCACTCTGCTGGTCCTGGCGGTTGTCTCCGCTATCAGCAGCTACCTCCAGCGGCGCGCCGCTAAACAGGAGGAGGAGCGGAGCCGAGGATCTTTGCCTTCTCCCGCCGCCAAGCCTTCGGTGGAGGAGCCGGAGGCGGTGGAGGATTGGGAAGCGGAGCTACGTCGGCTGTTGGGTCAGCCGCCCGTTCGGGAACCAGCTCGTCCACCTGTGCTTCCTCCTCCGCCTCCCGCTTCCGCCTCGAGACCCGTCTCGGGAGCCAATCCCTCCCCTGTCCGCCGGGCGGTTAATCCACCGGTCGTCGAGGAGGAGGGGCCTGCCCGGGAGCTTCCCCCCCTGGTGGAATCCAAGCTGGTCCTGGAGCAAGCGTCCTCGCTCAACGAGCAAACGGCTGAGCGATTGCATCGGGTTTCTGGAAGTCTTGGGCGGATGGGCGAATCGTCGGCGCTGCTCAGTGAATCGTCGCAGTTTGGGTCAGGGGTCCAACGGCAGATGGCGGAAGGGATTGCGCGCAGCCGGAATGCTCCGACCGCTCAGGTTGCGACGAGATCTCTTACTCCCCAGGCCTTGGCGGTGGTGGAATTGTTACGGAGTCGCAGCGGGTCTCAGCAAGCCATGCTTGCCTCGCTCGTTCTAGGGCCTCCCAAGGGGCTGGAGGTTCCTTGATCCCTGCGTCATTGGGGAACCACTTTGATGTCACCGCTCGCGGCATCGTAGCTGAACTTCATCCCTCGAGGCGCCTCGGGTAGCTTAGGTATCACCTGAGCGGTTACCAGGTCCTGCAGGCTGTTGGGCAACTTGCCTTCGGAAGCTTGGTAGGCTTGGATGGCCTGCTTGAGGCCGACCAGAGACAGAGTGTTGTTGGCGCTCTTTTGAGCATTGTTGACGGCTCCCAGGTAGTCCACCGGGGCTGTCACGGGGTTGCCGCTGGACCCTGAGGAATTCGGGTTTGCCGGGCTGGAACCTTCCTTGCAGCCGCTACCGGTGAGGAGAGCTACCAGGCATGCCGTCGATAAGAGAGAGAGGGGGGAGTTCATAGCATGGACCGGAGATTTCGTTGTGCGATTCAGCATCCCCCGGTCTGGTCACGATGCCAAGAGGAAACAAATTTCGCGTGCGTTTGGCCGACTGCAACCGTATCTTCTCAGCCTTCTAGACTATGGCTACTTTACGACCATTCGCCGCCCTCCGACCCAAAGCTGAACTCGCTTCCCGTATTTGCGAGCTACCTTACGACGTGATGTCGTCTGAGGAAGCCCGCGACATGGCGGCTGGAAATCCGCTCAGTTTCCTTCACGTCAGCAAGCCGGAGATCGACCTGCCTCCGGGAACTGATCTCTATTCGCCTGCGGTTTACGAGAAGGGCCGAGAAAACCTGGGACGCCTCATCCGCGAGGGATCCTTGGCTCAGGACTCGCAGAAGAGTTTCTATCTTTACCGTCAGATCATGGGGTCGCACAGCCAGATCGGTTTGGTTGCCGCGGCCAGCTGTGACGAGTACCTGAGCAACATCGTGAAGAAGCACGAGTTGACCCGGGTGGATAAGGAGGACGATCGGGTCCGGCATATTGAAACCCTTAATTCCCAAACGGGTCCGGTCTTCCTCACCTATCGTGCTTCGGCGCAGGTGGATGAGCTGGTTGCCAAGAAAATACAGGAAGCGCCCGAAGTTGACTTCACCTCGAAAGACGGCGTGCGGCATACTTCGTGGGGGATTCGTGATGCCGCGACCATTCAGACGTTGCAGCTGGCGTTTGCCGCTATCCCGTTTCTTTACATTGCCGACGGGCATCATCGCAGTGCGGCTGCTGGGCGGGTCTATCAGGCGAGAAAAGGCGCGGGCGAGAGCGGCGGATTCCTGGCCGTGGTATTCCCGCACAACCAGATGCAGATCCTGCCTTACAATCGGGTGCTCAAGGACCTTAATGGAATGAGTCCAAAGGGTTTGCTCGAGAAGCTCGACGCGGTGTTCATCATCAGCGATACGCCTCAAGCGAGCCCCAGTCGGAAGCATGAGCTGGGGCTTTATCTGGAGGGCCGGTGGCGGACGCTGCACTTCCGCCCATCGTTTGCCGCGACCCAGGATCCCATCGAGAAACTGGATGTGACCCTATTGCAAAAGTATGTGTTGGCTCCCCTCTTCGGGATTGAGGATCCACGCACTAGCAAGCGAGTGAACTTTGTCGGGGGCATCCGGGGGACAGCCGAGTTGGAGAAGTTGGTGAACAGCGGGGAATACTCCTGTGCATTTTCCATGTATCCGACGAGCATCGTTGATTTGATGACCATCGCTGACGCCGGAGGGATTATGCCTCCCAAGAGCACTTGGTTTGAGCCGAAGCTTCGGGATGCGATGTTTTGTCACATGCTTTAAGCTTTCAGGTTGCGTGAGCCAGCCTTTGGCGTAGGGTGCGTCCAACACTCAACTGAAAGGGCCTATGTACTTCGGCGTCGATTACTATCCCGAGCATTGGGTCTATCCCCATGCGGGTACTTCCGAGCATCCTGAGTCTCGTTGGCATCAAGATGTGGCGATGATGCTCGAGGCTGGCGTGAATGTCGTCCGGATGGGCGAGTTTGCCTGGGGGCTCTACGAGCCGGAGGAAGGTAAATTTGATTTTGCCTGGATGCATCGCATGATGGACATCCTGGGCGAGGCGGGGATCAAGGTGGTGTTGGGCACCCCCACCGCGGCGCCGCCGCTGTGGATGGCCCGCAACTATCCACAGATTTTGCCGATCGACAGCAGCGGTCTGCGGTTGCATGAGGGCACGCGTAGGGCCGTTTGCCTGAACAGTGACATTTTTCGGGATCGTTCTCAGCGTATCGTTCGGGAGTTGGCCAAGGCGCTGGGTCATCATTCTCAGCTGATCGCCTGGCAGGTCGATAACGGGCTAGGTGGCCACGGAACGGAATTCTCCTTCAACGAGGAAACCCGGCATGATTGGATCCAGTGGTTGAGGCTGAAGTACGAGACCATCGATCGGCTCAACGAGATGCATGGGAATCGGTTTTGGTCGCAGATGGTGCAAGACTGGGAGCAGGTGCCGATGCCTCGGCGAGCCCCCACCGTTCACAACCCGGCATTGGTGATGGACTGGCTGCGATTCAGCTCTGACAGCATCGTGGCCTATGCGCGGATGCAGGTGGAGGTGCTCCGTCAGGTTACTCCTCAGATTCCTGTTACTCAAAATCTACGGGCTATGACCCGGGACTTTGATCACTTCGATATGGCGGAGGCCATAGACTTCGTTTCCGTGGACAGCGACGCCACCATCAAGACTCGGTCCGCTGAGAACGCGTGTTACATTGACATGATGCGCTCTCTCAAGAAGCAGGGCGTGAGGGCTCCGGGGTCGGCGGACAGCGGGTTTTGGGTCATGGAGCATAAGGCGGGGAATGTGAACTGGGCTGATGTGAACACCCTCGTCCGCCCGGGGGTGGTGAGGCTCTTCAGTTACCAGTGGATTTCCAGGGGTGCCGATGGGCTGTTGTATTTCCTTTGGCGGCAACCGCGGATTGGCTCGGAGAAATTCTATGGGGGTATTTTAACGCATGATGGGCGGGCGGATGGACGCGTTTATCAGGAGTTTAAGCAGGTCGGTACTGAGCTGGAGAAGCTGGCGCCCATACTCAAGGGAACGAAGGTCAAAGCCGATGTGGCGATCGTGATCAGCCCGGAGAATGATTGGAATATGCGTCATGTGCCACAACCCACGCGCCATTTCTCGCAGCGCGAGCATGTGCAGCTGTTCTACAACGCCTTTCATGACCGAAGCATTCCGGTTGATTTTGTGCGGGCGACCGAGGATTTGTCGGCTTACCGAGTGGTCATTGCCCCTTCCGTTCAGCTTTTGGCTGGCGGAGAGGCAGATCTGCTCAAGCTCTATGTGATGAACGGTGGGACATTGGTTGGTACCTGCAACACGGGGCTGGTCGATGAGCATCATATGGCTCCGGACAGCGGCTTCCCGCATGATCTGACGGATCTGTTCGGTCTGGAAGTGATGGAGTTCGATCCTTTGCCCGAGGGCGAGGAAAACCACCTGGTGATGAAGGGAGGCTTTACGGCCACGCATCTTCATCCTGGGCGAATTTGGTGCGATGTGATCAAACCTGGGGCTTGCGAGATTCTGGCCACCTTTGCCAAGGATTTCTACGCGGGTTCGCCTGCCATGACCTTGAATCACTTCGGATCCGGGCAGGCGATCTACCTAGGGACACTCAGCCACCAGCCCTTCTATCTCGATCTCGTTTCCTACCTTCGTCAGCTGTGCCACCTGCATCCCTTGCTGAAGGTTCCCGAGTCGGTTGAGGTCAGTGCCCGGGAGAAGGACGGCACGCGGATCTATTTCTTATTGAACCATCAGAACACGCCGGTGCGGTTGAACTTTTTCAAGCCCGTGCATGATTTCCTGACGGATCGCTCCTTCTCTGGAAACTACGATCTACCGCCTCACGGGGTGCTCATCTTGGACGAGTCGATTGCGCATGCCTCCGAGGGGGCTCCCCATTCTCCATGATCAGGCGGCCGTTCTCATATGCTCCTGCCAAGGGAGGGCCGCGGGTCAATTCTCGCGAGAAAGTCCTCGCTCAATGGCGAGGGCTGAACGTGACTCCGATTGAGAAAGCTCAGCGGGTCACCGCGCGTTCACTGGCCGAGTTGATGCCCCGGGTGCTCAAGGATATTCGTATCGAGCAGCGCCAGGCCGAGGCTGAAGTCGTTAAGGTGTGGAATGCCACCGTCGACCCCAATGTGGCCGCACATGCGCAGCCGATCAATCTCCACAAAGGGACCTTGTTTGTGGGGGTGGATAGCAATGTCTGGCTTTCGGAAATCGTGCGTTACCGCCGCCAGGAAATTCTCAAGCGCATGCAGAACGCCTTCGGCGCGGACAACATTCAGAAAATTAGCTTTCGGATCGGGGCTTGAGGTTATAAGCAAAACACCCCGGGTTGTTGGCAACCTCGGGGTGTGTTTGTGGGCTGATGGAGAGGCGACTTGCCCCTTCTCAAGCCTTGCGGCGTCGCAGGAACATCGTTGCGAGGCCGAGAGCTCCCAAAGCGACGCTGCTAGGCTCCGGCACGATCTCCACCACGAACAGCGGCATGCTGGGAGCCATCTCAGTGCCGGCTCCGTTGCTGCCGAGCACCAGGTTGAAGACCCCTGAACGTCCGACATGGATGTTGGAATTGTTCAGGGCTGCGGCATAGCCTTGTTCCCAGGTCGCATAGATCGTGGGCCAGACCCGGACTTCCAACGTGATGGTGTCCCCTGGATTATAGCCGTTGATCGCCAGTTCATTTCCGAGGAAGTCGCCTTGCGACTCCGGCGGCGAATCCAGGAACAGAACCGGAACGTCCACCGCCGCCAGCACCGAGGCCAGGGATCCGTTTGGACCCACAAACAACTGAGCTTGATAATCGGAGGTGAGATAGTCGCCGGTGTAAAGATCTGAGATCCGCTTCTCGACGCTCAGATCTTGGGTGACATTCGCGAATAACAGGTACCCTTGGGCTTGAGCCCCGAGAGTTGTCAGCGCGATGAGGGGCAGGGAGAATAACAACTTTTTCATACGACTTTTCCTTTGCGGAACACGGATAGCAGGAGTCGGGCCGAGGCATCCTTGCGATTACTTGGCGGCTCCGTCGTTGCTACGACGAGGCTTAGTCCAATCGGCCGGGTGAGCGCTGTCCCAGATCGAGTCAGGCTTGTCGGGAGTGTCCTCATATTTGGTCTTGAGGAACTTCATGCCGCGGTCATTGGCGGCGAAGGATTCATCATCCACGACGGTGGGTGTGATGAAGATGATCAGGTTCTGTTTGTTCCGGACGTTCTTCTTGTGACGGAAGAGACCGCCGAGTCCTGGGGCGTCGCCGAGCAGGGGCACCTTGGAGAGCGTGGTCGATACGGTGTCGCTGATCAGACCGCCCATGACCAGCGTGTTTCCGCTGGGGATCATGACATGCGTATCGGCGCGGCGGATCGCGTAGACGTTGGCCGTGAAGGTGTCTCCATTCGCTTCCTGGCTATCCTTCGAGTCGATGTTCGAGACTTCAGGAATGACCTTGAGGGAGATGTAGTTGTTCGCCGTGATGCGAGGGGTTACCTGGAGAATCACACCAATGTTTGTGTAGGTGATTTCCGCGCCAGCCGGGCTGTTTGCCGAGCCAGGGGTGACCTTGATGATGGGATAAGCCTTGGTGACCTGCAGGGTCGCCATCTGGTTATCCATCGTGACCGCGCGGGGAGTGGCGACGACCTCGGTATCGGCCTCCTTGTTGAGCCAGGAGAGAACGGCATTCACACCGTCCGCATTCAAGAACGCGGTGCTGGGATTGAAGGCGCGAGCTGTGTCTGCCGAAATCCTGCCGTTCGCGGCGTTACCGAAGGTGAACTTTTGTCCTTCAAAGGTATTCGCCCAGTCGATCCCGCGGATCGAGGTTGGATTCTTGGCGGTTTCCAGCATGCGCGATTCGATCAAGACCTGCTTGGTCGGCGTGTCGAGCTTGGTCACGATGTTGCTGACCGTCTCCCATTCCCGAGCCGTCGTGCTGACAATGAGCTGCGCGGTGCGGATGTCGGAGAGAACCTGGCTGCGGGCGGTCAAATTGGGTTTGAGCAGCGTGACCAGGTTTGTCGGATCGGCATACTTAAGCTGAACGATACGGGAAACCAGCGGCTCCTCGGCCTTGGGATCCTTGACGGTGATCTTGGAGATCCGTGATTGGGGATCTTTCAGGAGCACGAGATTGTAGTTATCCAGGAGCGCGACGAGCGCGTCGTGGGCAGACACATTTTCCCATCGGAACGACACACTGGGAAGCGGGAGAGGCTTTCCATCGGGCCCGACGGTTGGGGCGGTGACTCGCGGATCAAATTGGAAATTGAGTCCGGACTGGCGCGCCAGGTTGCGAATGGCGTCCGTCAGGGGCACGTCATCGATGACGATGAGGGGAACCACTTCGGTGCCATCGGGTCCGGCCGGGGTCTCCGTGGGAGCGCCAGGCGCAGTGGCCGGGGCTTCCTTGGTCGCCTCGGGTGCGCTAGCTGGGGTTTCGACTTGGGCGGGGGCTTCTGGAGCCGCCACGGGCTGCTCCTGCGCCTGCTCGGGGGCAGCGGGTGCGCTGTCGGCCGGCGCGGCCGCCGGGGGTGGAGCTGGAGGCTCCGCCGGTTTGTTTTCATCGGCAGCGCCCACCGAGATGTAGGTGGACGCGAATAGACCAACCAGTGTGATACGTACGGACCTTTTCATAATTCCTTTTTCGTTGAGTGAGTCGCTCCGGAACGGTGGCTCAGAGACCGTCTCGGAGTTGCAGTTCCTTCTTCTCGGGAAAGCCTTCTATCGACAGGATCACGGAGCGGGCCTTGATTTGCTCGCACTTGACCTTGTAGGACTGACCGTTGTGTTTGATTTCCAGGATTTCTCCCTGTCCTACGGTTCTGTTGTTGATCACCGCCAGACGACGGTTTCCTGTTCCTGAGATCCCTTTCAGCACGAACTGGGAGAGTGCCGGGGTCTCTAGCCTGGCAGGCTCTGCTGGGTTCGAGCTTTCAACCTTCTTCACGAACCGTTTGGTGGTGGGGAAGAAGACGTCGGTGCCAAATTTAGTCGTGTCGTTGTGGTTGTCGAAAAACACGGAGCTGACGAACTTGAGATCCTCCGGTGCCGACTTTGGCTTCTCCTTGTCCTTGTCGCCCTTCGTCGCCTGCGTTGCGGGGGGCTGGGCTGCCGCAGCTTCGAGGGACGGGCGTAACGAGATCAGGCAAACGCTCCAGAGGAGGGCACTAAAGCACTGGCGGCACATAGGTGAGGTGAAGTGGTTTGGACGCGTCACGTTTACGGTTGAGTTGGGCTCACGAGAGCCACGAGCTCAAATTTGAATGCCAGCTTCTCGGCGTCCTCCGTTGCCGTGGCGCTGCTGTTCGAGGCGGGTTCGAGCTCGAGGTTTTGGACCCGGATGAAGGGGAACCGATTTTCAAAATCAGCCAAGAAGCGCCCGAGATCGTGGTAGTAGGCGGTGCCGCGGATGTTGTAGAGCGCGGACCGATAGGGAAATTTGGGAAACATCTGGATTTCGCCCAGCACCTCGCGGCTGAAGTTGGGGATATCAATCCGCTCGCGGTAGGGGCCTTTGAAAGTTTTGACGGTCTGGATGATCCAGTCGTACATGTCGCCTTTGACCATCTCCTGCTCGATGCTGGTCAACTTCGTTGAGAGCTTCTCCAGCCGGCGGTCGATTTCCGCCTTGGCGGCGAGGAGTTTGCGGGCGTTTTCAAGTTTTTGCTTTTCCTCGGCATTGCGCGTCGCCAGTTTGGCGATAGTGGCGTTCTGGCTGTCGATCAGCGTGAGCCACAGGCCCACGGCGATGACCACAGTGGCTGCTGCCACCATGATGAGCTTGTTGCGCTTGTCTGCGCTCAGTTTCTTGATGCTCATTATTGGCGGGTCCTCTCCGGGTAGGTGGACTGGATCGTAAACGTGACATAGGGCGGGGTAATGTTTCCCGCGCTGTCCTTGTCGGACTGGGGTGCTGAGATGTTGAGCAGAGCGACTTGGTTGGTCGTGCTTGGAGCGCTCGCTCCAGGAACAATGGGCGTGGCGAGAGTCGCCTTCAGTTTGGCAACTTGGTCGCCCGGCTGGGCGCTTCCGTCCTTGGCGTCAATTGTCACCACGATTCGTTCGGTGGAAGTCGCGGGTCGACCTGCCACTTCCTTGTCCTTCTCCTTGGCTGGTTTCGCCTTCACTTCGGCTTGGAGCTGAAAGGACTGCTCGCCGCGCAGCCGGGTGATGTGGATGCCCTCCGTTCCCGCGAGCACGAACTGCAGTTCGTTCAGCACATTGCCCCACAGGAAGCGGTTGGTGGTCAGCGATTGGAGCGCGGACAGTTTCTGCTCCATTTCCAACGAGACGCGGCGGTTGTCGACGACCTTCTTGTAGTCTTTCTCCATGGAGGTCCACTGAGATTGAAGGTCTGAGAATTCGGAGTTGGCCCTCACTGCGCGCAGCTGGAGGATGGAGCTCCAGCCCAGGACGCAGGAGACCACCACGACACCAGCCAGTACCGCGCGTTTTACGGGATCGCGACGGCGCGCTTCTTCGGCGGCGTGCGCTTCGTTGAGTAGATTGAGGCGGATCGGCATAGGCTCTTAGAAGGAGGCGACGGATGCCCCCACGGCGACACAGAGTTGCGGACTCATTTCTTCGACCTCGGCTGTCTTTCCCTCGGGGACCGCCACCTGGAGAAAACGGATGGGGTTCCAGCTGCGGCAGGGGACCATCAATTCGTTTTGGAGGGCCTGAATGATGATGTCATTTTTGGCGGAGCCTCCGGAGATGAACACCTGGGTGATTGGGCGGTCGTGCTGATGTTCGAAGAAGTCAAGGGACGCTCTTAGTTCGCGTCCCAGCGGGTTGATCACGCTGTCCAGGGTTTGCTGGATCTCGGTCGGCATTCCGATCTTGATGCCCTCGGCTTCGCTCGGGGAGATGCCCATGGCTTCTGCGAGCCCGAGGGTGAGGCGTTCACCGCCGAGGCTGACCACTCGATTGAGGACGACCTCTCCGGCGTCGAGAATGACGATGGTCGAGTGCTTGAACCCGATGTCCACCAAGCCCACGACTTCCTTGTTGAAGGCGTCTGGCTCGACACATTCGAACGCGTTTGCGGGGGCGATCAGACTTGGAACAATGCTTTCCGGGATGAGCCCGGCGATCTTGGCACCGCCTTGGATCGCCTCGATCACCTTACGCGGTGCCCCACTGACGAGGACTTTAAATTTCTGTTGAGCGGCGGAGGTGGGCTTGGCTCCCGGCTCGCTGGAGGGCAGTGCCGCGTTGGCCCTGGGGGGGAGGTATACGCAATCGAAGATGTGGTCCGTGAGCTCCTGCTGAAGATAGGTTTTGGAGTTCATCTTCAGGAGCTGCCGGACATCTTCGAGCCCCATCATCGGCAATTCGATCTGCTTCAGGATGGCTTCCTCGACGCCAAGGGCTACTGTCAGGTGCTTGACCCGGGGATTCCCCAAGGCCGAGAGGACGGCCTTGAAGTGTTCGCCGAGAGTTTCGGCGGCTCTCGCTTTCTCCGCTGGAGGCGGATCCAGAGTGACGAGGTTGACCAAGGTCCAAGACTGGCCCTTGCGCTGAAGGTGGAGCGCTTTGGTCTGGCATCCTCCCAGATCCACGGCCAGTATTTGGTCGGTGCGTTTCGAACGTTGAGTTGGCTGAGGCAAACCCATATGCGAACGGCGTTCAGCACTAGCAATGCCAAATCTGGAACCTCTCCTTTCAGCGCGTCATTGCTACTCCGATTGTCTCTCTCTGAGACAGCTGCGCGTGTTGCGGGACGGAATTCTGCGGAATAGACGACTCGCTCAGCGCGGAGTGATCCACTCTGAGGCACAGCAGAGACAACGAGTTGCGATGGTGGGAAGCAAAAAGGGTCGCGCTGTGGAATTTACCGGGTTGAGAACTAAATAATCTGCCCAGCCAGTGTCGGCTGATTTGGTGCCGAGCTGGGGAACCTGGACAGTGTCCTGTCCTCCTTGTCTTGAGATGGGGCAGCTCTATGGACCGCGGTGGCACGACCTAAGCATTACCCACAAGTTCGGAGGGCTTCCTCCCTATCCCAACGGGATTGCGCCTCAAAGCCCAGGGTTGGGAGGAACGAGCTACCCTGGGGAAAACGCCATAGAATCCACAACCCCATCGTGGGTTGCGAACCCTGT
>JAEUHE010000144.1 GCA_016793885.1 Verrucomicrobiales bacterium | reverse complement strand
GAAGACCGAGGCGTGAGGAGCGAGCGTATTGAGCGAAATACGTAAGCGACGAACAACGAAGGATTTCGCAAAAAGATCAAGCAAACGCGTGCTGAACGACTGCATGGATTGGGCTAAAGTGGGAACTCCATGCGGCCGAGCCTGAGGTTTTTCTGCCCGTCCACGGTAAGCTCTCACCCCACAGGTCATGGCGGACGCGGCCCCCACTAAAGTGGGAACTCCATGCGGCCGAGCCTGAGGTTTTTCTGCCCGTTCCCGGTAAACTCTCACCTCACGGGTCATGGCGGACACGACCCCCACTGAAGTGGGAACTCCATGCGGCCGAGCCTGATCAACTCCCTATTTCTTGACGATCGGTTGAGGTCGCGAGCATGGTCAGCGCCATGACCTCCGACGCATCCCCGCCTATGACCCACATTCGCTGGCAGGTGATCGTGTTGGTGATGGCTCTGTGCTTCATCAGCCATCTGAACCGGTCGAGCATGTCGGTGGCAGGGACGGATCAGATCATGCAGCAGTATCAGATCGATCCGGTGCAGATGGGAGGTGTCTACTCCGCGTTCCTGTTGATCTATTCAATCTGCATGATTCCAGGCGGGATCCTCATTGATCGCTTCGGCCCGCGCCGGGCGTTGATGGTCGTCGGATTCGGCTCAGCGCTGTTCGCGGCGCTCACGGGCGTGCTGGGATGGGCGGGTTTGAACGGAGCTTCGTTGCTGATGGGGCTGATCCTGGTTCGGGGAACCATGGGCTTCCTGAGCGCCCCGTTGCATCCCGCGGCTGCCCGCGCCGTCGGGAACTGGTTTCCCGCCGGACAACGGAGCTGGGCTAATGGAATTGTCACGGCTGCGGCCATTGCTGGCGTGGCTGCCAGCTATCCTGGCTTTGGCGCGTTGATCGCTCGAGTCGGCTGGCCCGCTGGGTTTGTCATTGGTGCGGCCATCACGGCGGTGGTGACAACGATCTGGGCTCTCACGGCCACGGATACTCCCGCGGCCCATCCGCGAGTCAACGAAGCGGAGCGATCCTGGATTCAGG
The DNA here is from genome assembly GCA_016793885.1 of Verrucomicrobiales bacterium. Taxonomy (NCBI): domain Bacteria; kingdom Pseudomonadati; phylum Verrucomicrobiota; class Verrucomicrobiia; order Verrucomicrobiales; species Verrucomicrobiales bacterium. The sequence continues at coordinate 4,138 of JAEUHE010000144.1, read as the reverse complement.
TGGGTGAGCTGAACTCGGTCTCCAACCCTGAAGGACGAGCAGTCGGTTGGAAGGATCTACTCTGCAACCGCAGTCTGTTGCTGGTGACGCTGAGTTACGCAGCGGTCGGCTATTTTCAGTACCTGTTTGTCTACTGGATGCAGTATTACTTCGACAAGGTTCTCAACGTGGGCGGGACGACCAGCAAGTATTACGCGGGAATCCTTCAAGTGGCTTTGGCCATCGGGATGCCGCTGGGAGGATGGCTTTCGTCGCATTGGAGCCGCAAGTGGGGAGTGAGACGTGGGCGAGCGTTCGTCGCGGGCGGAGGCATGGCAGTCAGTGCAATGTTGTTGGGGCTTGGTGTGCTGTGCCGGGATCCAATTTGGATTGTCGTCTGGTTCGCCTTGGCGCATGCCGCACTGGGGGCCAGCGAAGGGCCTATCTGGGCGACTGCAGTCGACATCGGAGGCTCGAAGGGCGGCACCGCCGCTGCGATTTGCAACACCGGTGGGAATCTCGGCGGCCTGATCGCCCCGGTGATGACCCCTTGGATCAGCGGTCTGCTGGGCTGGAGTTGGGGCATTAGCCTAGGAGGCGTGATCTGCTTGATAGGTGCCTTCTGCTGGTTCGGGATCCACCCTCACGCCGAAGTGCGCAAACGTTCCTCGCAGTAACCACCGCGGACGCGATGGTACGGGCATTGTGAGGTGCCGAACCATCATCGCATCGCATCGATCGTGGTTGCTGCTAGAAGGCGCTGCGTGCGGGAACACAGAGTCTCAAAAATCCTGATGAGACTCTGCGTGCGGATCGTCCAATCGGCATCATGCGACGCATCCTGGGACTGTGTTGGGTCGGTTTGGTCTTGGCTTTCTGTACGGACAGCTTCGCGGCAGAAATCCTGCTCGCCGAGAAAGGCGTAGCGAAGTCGGTGGTGGTATTGGATTCTGAAGCCACGGCTCCCGAGCGCACCGCGGCACGGGAGTTGGCTGCCACGCTAAGCGAGATCGCCGGTGCCGAGTTCTCTGTGGAAACCAGGGCTGAGGCACCGGAGCGCGCGATTTTGGTGGGGGCCGGAAGGGCGGCTCGACGGGCCTTTCCGCATCTGGACTTGGACAGCCTCGCAGCGGAGGAGCTGATCATCGAAGCCAAAGGGGATCAGCTGCTTCTCGCGGGGGGACGTCCGCGGGGAACGCTCTATGCGGTGAGTCGTTTTCTGCAGCAGGAGTGCCGCGTGCGTTGGTGGACTCCGTGGGCGACGCGGATTCCCAAGCAGTCGACCTTGCGCCTTGGTGTGGCCAACCGACGTGAAAAGCCTGCGTTTGAGTATCGGGAGTCCTTTTGGTACCCCGCCTTCGACGCCGACTGGTCCTGGCGCAATGGCTGTAACGGCCAGTCGTCCAAGCTGACGGAGGAGAAGGGCGGACGCATCAACTACAAGGGATTCGTGCATACCTTTTATCCCTTGGTTCCGCCGGAGAAGCATTTTGCGGATCATCCGGAATGGTTCAGCCTGATCAAAGGCCAACGTTCTACCAATCATGCCCAACTCTGTCTGACCAACCCCAAGCTGCGGGACTTCATGGTGGCGCGGGTCAAGGAGTGGCTGCGCGAGTCTCCCGATGCCGGGATTCTGAGCGTGTCGCAGAATGATTGGTATGGGGCTTGCGAGTGCGCCGAGTGCAAGGCGCTGGATGATGCGGAGGGCTCGCATGCGGGAACCATGCTATCGCTGGTGAACTACATCGCGGAGAAAATTGAACCCGAGTTTCCCAAGGTCGCCATCGATACCCTGGCTTACCAGTACACTCGCAAGCCGCCTAAGACACTTCGGCCCCGTCCGAACGTCATCGTTCGTCTTTGCAGCATTGAGTGCAACTTTCGTGAGTCGCTGGAGCATCCATCGAACGCTGCTTTCGCCGACGATATCCGGGGCTGGTCACAGATCTGTCGTCGGCTCTACATCTGGGATTACACAACCGACTTCGGCCACTACGTCCAGCCCCATCCCAACTGGTTCATCTTGGGTGACAATCTTCGCTTCTTCCAAGCGCACCATGTGCTGGGGGTGTTCGAGCAGGGGGCTTATCAATCGCATGGGTCAGAAATGGCGGAGATGCGGGCATGGGTGCTGGCGCAGTTGCTGTGGAATCCCAAGCAAGACGATCGCGCCCTCATTCGAGAATTTGTGGAGGGCTACTACGGTGCCGCGGCGCCGAACATCCTGAAGTATTTCGAATTGCTGCACGCGGCGTCCACGGACTTCAAGCTCACCTGCTTCTCACGCGCGGACGCCTCCTTCTTCCGATTCGGTCCCCTGGCGGTCGCTGAAGGGCTTTGGGAAGCAGCGGAGCGATCGGTCAGTCCCGATCAGGAACTGACTGACCGGGTGCGCTTGGCCCGCTTGCCTGTCCGGTATGCCTGGATTTCAAATTGGGATCGGCTGCGCCGGGAAGCCGCCTCAGCTGGCGCGGCTTGGCCGCTCGCCGATTCGCGCGATCAGGTGGTCGATGAATGGATATCGGTGGCCAAAGGATCACCCGGCAAACCGTGGTCCAAGATATCCCTATTGAATGAGGCAGGGCTGACCCCGGAGGGATGGGCAAAGCGGCTGGCGCCAAAACCAGCTAAGCCCTGAGGCGGGCTTTCAGCCCTTGGAACTTTCGGAGGCCTCGGCGGCGGGGTTCTGGCAACCGCGGCTTCGCAGGGTGCGATCGACCATAATCGCGAAGAGCGCTTCCAATCGGCGTTGAACATCCTGACTTTCCAAAAGCCCCAGCGCTCGGGCGATCGCCTCAAAGGTAGCTACCCCTTTTTGTTCCGAGCCGCGGCGGAGCGCGTACTCTGACGCTCGATCCAACGGCAGCTTGATGTGAGGAATTGTTTTCAGCACCGGCTCGCGCTTGGCCACTTTGGCGGCTTGTCCCCAGGTGCCGTCGGGAACGATCAGCGTGAGGGGCCGTTTAAGGCTGGTCACCAGCTCGGGAGTGAGTTCCTGGGCCTCGGAAGTTGGGTAGAGCAGGAGGTTGAGGCGATGGGGATCGATGAGGCCCTCGGTGACCGACGGGGCGTCGGGAAGTCCACGAACCCGGATTTCACAATCCTTGAGGGTGAGTTGAGCCAATCGGGCCGTGTTGGTGGTGCGGCAGAGCTCCCGATGGTGCATCAGAATGATGATGCGCGTGCTCGTCTCGATGGAGCGGCGGCAGGTCTCGATACAGTCGCAGATGCAGATCTCCTTGCGCATCTGGCACACCAAGCAGCGGACATTGTATCGTTTTCGACGGCCCATTCCGGATCTTACCTCTAGTGCCCGGAGCAGGTCTATGTTTCTTGCTTATCCTCCGCAAGATCGGAGGCATATGGAGTGCGGTAGACCTCTACCGCTTTGGTCCCTCCAGCGGAGCTGGGATCCCCCTCCGGGGGGTGTGAAAAAGCTGTAGAGGGCTACAGCAGTCCAAATGCTTCGCGAGGAAGGGAGACGTATGGAGTGCGGTAGACCTCTACCGCTTTGGTCCCCCCAGCGGAGCTGGGATCCCCCTCCGGGGGGTGTGGAAAAGCTGTAGAGGGCTACAGCAGTCCAAATGCTTCGCGAGGAAGGGAGACGTATGAAGTGCGGTAGACCTCTACCGCTTTGGTCCCCCCAGCGGAGCTGGGATTCCCCCTCCGGGGGTGTGAAAAAGCTGTAGGGGGCTCTAAGCTGAGAACCCGCAGGGTTCAAAGACATTAGCCGGGGCGTGGAGCGCAGCGACACCCCCGGTCAGTCGGCCTCCTAATCAACAGCACCCTGAAAGGGGTGCCACCCGTAGGCGGACTGCCTGACGAACGGATTAGGTTCCTTGAGTCGGGTGCCGCAAGTCTCAGAAGCCGGTGGCATCGCTGCGCGATGCTCCGTAATTTCACCAGTTCCGGGGGTGCGAGCACCCCCGGCTAGATCTCTTTGAACCCTGCGGGTTCGGGCCCTGCCGACAAAGTGCGAAACGCTCGCATTGCCCAGCTTGTCCAGTCCGCCCTTTTTGGAGTTTAAGGTCAGATCCGAATGGCGGTTAGTTAAGTCCTAAGCGTTTTTTGGAGAGACGTTTGCGACGAGGAGGATTGGGGAGGTTTGAGAGCATGTATTCGGCGGTTATTTGCTGCATTTGGAGGAGCGTTTCCC
>JAEUHE010000143.1 GCA_016793885.1 Verrucomicrobiales bacterium | reverse complement strand
GGATCACCTGAAGCCCCACAGGGTTCGCAACCCACGATGGGGTTGTGGATTCTATGGCGTTTTCCCCAGGGTAGCTCGTTCCTCCCAACCCTGGGCTTTGAGGCGCAATCCCGTTGGGATAGGGAGGAAGCCCTCCGAACTAGTGGGTAATGCTTAGAGAGGCCTACCGCAATCCAAGACGCTTCGCGACGCAGGTGGAGAGTATGGAGTGCTGTAGCCCTCTCCAGCTTTTCAGGACCCGACGGAGTCGGGAACCCCAGCGCCCCTCCAGGTTCAATCACACCCCACCCCACCCGGCTCCCCGCACTCGCTTCCGAGTTGCTCTTGAAAAGGATCACGCTAGTGTTCCGGCCATGATTCAACCACGCACGCTCCTCTGGTGTTTGCTCGGCCTCGTGCCCGCACTGTGCCTTCCTTTGACTGCCGCCCAAACGCTCAAGCTGCGGCTCATGTCGGAGGGCTTCGTCTCCCCCACCACGACGGCAGCGATACCCGGTTCACCCGGCCGAACTGTGGTGGCTGACCAGACTGGCGTGGCGCGAATCATGGAGAGGGATGGAACCATGCAGGATGATGCCTTCCTCGACCTCAGACCCAGAATGGTCAAATTAAACACCGGGTTCGATGAACGCGGACTGCTGGGTTTGGTGCTCCATCCCAAGTTCGCCTCCAACGGCAAGGTGTACGCCAGCTACAGTGCCCCACGCCGGGAGTCGGTGGCCACCAATTGGGACTCCACCCTGCGCATCTCCGAGTTCACGGCGAAGGGCAAACCGGCTCACTCGGTGGATCTCACCAGCGAGCGAGTGATCCTTGAGATCGACAAGCCCTACTTCAACCACAACGGCGGATGCATCGCTTTCGGGCCGGATGGCCATTTGTATATTGCGGTAGGAGACGGCGGGAACGGCAACGGACAAGGAATCGGCCACTCGCCTATCAGCAATGGACAAGATCTGAACACTCTGCTGGGTAAGATCCTCCGAATAGACGTGGATCGCGGCAACCCCTATCGCATTCCTCGGGACAACCCCTACGCCAAATCCGGAGGTCGTCCCGAGATCTTCGCCTACGGGTTCCGGAATCCGTGGCGGATCGCTTTCGACCGTGGCGGCGATCACGAACTCTTCGCCGGAGATATCGGGCAAACTCTCTATGAGGAGATCAACCTGGTGCTCAAGGGCGGAAACTATGGCTGGTTCATTCGCGAAGGCACGGCGTGCTTTAATCCCGCGGACGCACCAACACCGAAAGCCAGCTGCGCCACCCACGGAGCGGATGGAAAGCCGCTGATTGACCCCATCATCGCCTACAAGAACCCGAACGGCTTCCGGAAGGACGAGAGCGCCATCGGGATCAGCGTGATGGGAGGTTATGTCTATCGTGGGAAAGCAATTCCCGCCCTGCAGGGCCGCTACGTCTTCGGGGATTGGTCCCGCGCGTGGGCATTGCCGGAAGGAGTATTCCTGCTGGGCACACGCCCGGCAGGAGCCGAAAAGTCCACCTGGGCGATGGAGACCCTCGGGGTGAAGATCGAGGACGGCCTCAAGTGGAAGGCCTATATCACCGGCTTCGGAGAAGACAGCGAAGGCGAACTGTATGTCATGACCAACGCCAGCAACGGCCTGGTTGGCAAGACCGGCAAGGTCTACAAAATCGTCGGAATTGATTAACAAGAAGTGCCAGGAAACGACTTCTGCCTTGAATAAACTGCCCGATCCGAGGATCCATAGAGGTATGAGCAACGATGCACCTAGCGGCGTTTCCAGACGCGGCTTCCTGAAAACTTCCTCCTCCGCGGCCTTGGCCTCCTCGATTGTCATGCCGTTCATCCTGACCTCCAAGACCAAGGCGGCCTCTCCCGGGGATACTTTGAAGGTCGGTCTGGTCGGTTGCGGTGGGCGCGGAACCGGCGCGGCCGCCCAAGCTCTTCGCAGCGATGGCAACGTGCAACTGACCGCGATGGGAGATGTCTTCAAAAGCCAGGTGGACGGTAGCCTGGCCGCCCTCAAGAAGGACATTGACCCGGCCAAGATCAAGGTGGATCCCGACCACCAGTTCGAGGGCCTGGATGCCTACAAAAAGGTCATCGATAGCGGAGTGGATGTCGTCCTGCTCACCTCGCCTCCCGGCTTCCGCCCTCTCCACTTCAAATATGCCGTCGAAGCAGGCAAACACATTTTTACGGAAAAACCCATGGCGTCGGACGCCGTGGGAGTGCATTCCATCATGGAATCCGTCGAAGTTGCCAAGCAGAAGAACCTGGCCGTGGTGGCCGGCTTCTGCTGGCGCTATGATTATGCGCGTCGGGCGTTCTACGAACAGGTGCACCAAGGCACATTGGGCGATATTCGCGCCATCTATGCCACCTACCTGACCAGCCCGGTCAAGCCCATGCCCCAGGCCTCCACCCGCCCCGCCGGAATGGGGGATATCGAATGGCAGATTCGTAACTGGTACAATTTCGTCTGGCTGTCGGGAGACGGGTTGGTGGAGCAAGCCATCCACAGCGTGGACAAGATCGCCTGGGCGATGAAGGACGAACCCCCGCTAAAGTGCACCGCTGTCGGAGGACGATCATCCCCGGCGCATGGCGGCAATATCTACGATCACATCCAGGTAAACTACGAGTGGGAAAACGGTGTCCGAGCCTTTATGGCCCAGCGGCAGATCTCCAACTGCTCGTCGGAGAACAACGACTATATCATGGGCTCCAAGGGTTTTGGTTACATCACCGGCCGCGGTCTCTACATGACCGGCGAGAATCCCTGGAAGTACACGGGCCCCAAGAATGACATGTACCAAACCGAGCACGACGAGTTGTTTGCCTCGATTCGCGCCGGCAAGCCGCTCAATGACGGCGTGCGCATGGCCCGGAGCACGCTCCTGGGCATCATGGGCCGCATGGCCGCCTACACAGGAGCCGAAGTCACGTGGGAGATGATGCTGAACTCCAAGGAGAAGCTCGTCCCCGACCCGATTGACCTCAACATGGCTTTCGAGGCGCCGCCACGGGCTATTCCCGGCAAAACGGCCTTTGTCTAGGCAGTTCAGCCACCCTAGCCCCAACCTGAATCACCGCTCCATTCGCGCTCAAATCATGAAACTCAACCGTCGAGACTTCCTTCAGACATCCGCCTCGGCCACGGCCCTGGCCCTGGTCTCGGGGGCCGCCTCCAGCCTGGCTGCCGACACGGCTTCGGCGAAGAAACGCGATATCCGCAAGGCCATCATGTTTGGGACGGTGGGGATCAAGGGATCGGTCCTTCAAAAAATGCAGGCGGTGAAGGACGCCGGATTCGAAGGCGTAGAGCCCATGAGTCACATGGATCAGGATGAAGTGGTCAAGGCGCTCGAGGCCACCGGACTCAAGGCCGCCAGCGTTTGCTGCGGCACGCACTGGAATCAGACGCTCACTCACGACAGCCTCAACATCCGTGAAAAAGGCATCGAGGGCCTCAAACAGTCTCTGCGGGATGCCAAGCGCTACGACTGCGGTTCCGTGCTGTTGGTCCCCGGAGTCGTGAACAAGCAGGTCACCTATTCGGTGGCTTGGACCCGATCCCTGGAAAGCATCCGCAAAGCGATTCCTTTGGCGGAAGAACTCCAGGTGAAGATCTCCATTGAGAACGTTTGGAATAATTTTCTGATGAGTCCCTTGGAGGCGGCGCGGTTCGTCGACGAACTCAACAGCCCGTGGGTGGGTTGGCATTTTGACATCGGGAATGTCATCCACTACGGATGGCCCGAGCAGTGGGTGCAAGCGCTCGGAAAGCGGATCAACCGACTTCACATTAAAGAATTCAGCCGCGCCAAGGCCGATAAAGAAGGCCGCTATGCGGGCTTCGGGGCCAAGTTCCTCGAAGGGGACAACGATTGGCCAACTGTCATGAAAGCCTTGGATGGCATCGGCTACAGCGGCTGGGGCATCGCCGAGCAAGGCGGTGGCGATTCTCCTGAAGGCCTGAAAGATCTGGCTCAACGGATGGACAAGATCTTCGCCAGCTAGCAGCCTGTCGGACCTTCCCCACCCAATGGGCCGAGACGGCCCACACTACAGTGATAGGGGTAGGAATGCGGGATTGACCGCACCCCTCCCTCCAAACCGGACTGGCGGATTTCCCGCATCCGGCTTACCAGTCAGTAGGGTCCACAGTGGGGCTGAAGCCTATTGAGTCGGGTATCCTGCCAAACTGAATAA
>JAEUHE010000142.1 GCA_016793885.1 Verrucomicrobiales bacterium | reverse complement strand
GGATCACCTGAAGCCCCACAGGGTTCGCAACCCACGATGGGGTTGTGGATTCTATGGCGTTTTCCCCAGGGTAGCTCGTTCCTCCCAACCCTGGGCTTTGAGGCGCAATCCCGTTGGGATAGGGAGGAAGCCCTCCGAACTCGTGGGTAATGCTTAGAGAGGGCTACCGCACTCCAAACCGCTCCGCGATGGAGGTGGCGCCTATGGAGTGCTGTAGCCCTCTACAGCTTTCCCGTTTCCCGGAGGGAATCCCGGCGGTCCTCACTCACTTCTAATCTCACCCCGGAAACCCTGCGCGGAGCCTTTTCCAAGTTGCTTCTAGGTGGTTTTGGCTTACTTTGTTAGGCATAGTTATTCACTCCCATGCGCCTGGCTGTTATCCTTCTTTGTGGACTGCTCTGCAGTCTTTCGCTGTTCGGTCAGACCTTGGTGATCAGCGAATTCATGGCTGACAACCGGACGGGCATCGCCGATGCCGAAGGAGACAATTCTGATTGGCTGGAGGTTGAGAATGTGAGTGGAACCCAGGTGGATTTGGGCGGATGGACACTCACAGACGATGGTTCGCAGTTAGGGAAGTGGGTTTTTCCGTCTCTCCTGTTGGGACCGGGAGAGCGGGTGCTGGTATTCGCTTCCGGGAAGGACAAGCGAAATCCGAATCTGGAGCTGCACACCAATTTTCAACTCGCGAACGGCGGCGAATATCTCGCGCTCGTGCGGCCGGACGGGACGACAGTGGAGTATGCCTACGCTCCGGCTTACCCTCCCCAACTTCCGGACATCGCTTACGGGTTCGCCGCTTATCGAGAATCCGCCTCCCTGCTATCGGTCGCGAGTCCGGTGCGATACACCGTGCCAACCTCGGCGGCGGGTTTCCCGGTGGCTTGGGAGGGACTCGGGTTCGTCGATGCCGGTTGGCAGGCTGGCAATCTGGCCCTGGGGTTTGATGTGATTCCGGCCCCTCCGGCTATCGCCACCAATCTCGCCCGCGGCCGAAGCGCGACCCAATCTTCAACCACCGGGAGCTTCTCAGCGGCTCGAGCGGTTGACGGGAACCTGGACAATTTCTCGCAAACCAAGTCGGGCTCGCTGACCAACGCTCTCTGGGATGTCAATCTCGGGGCTACTTATTTGATCGATCAGATCGTGATTCGAAACCGGACTGACTGCTGCCAGTCGCGGCTGCGGGATTTGGTGGTATCCATTCGCAATGCCGCGGGATCGACGGTGCTCTATGAGTCGGCCGTCTTGAATCCCGAGAATGTCCTGGGCAACCCATCTGAACTCCGCATTCAGCTGACCAACGAATTGACCGGGAGCATCGCTGGCAATCGAGTCAGAATCACGCGGTTGATGGATGCTGATTTTTCGGGTGGGGGAACGACCGCCGACGATGCGGAGGTGTTGTCACTGTCTGAGGTGGAGGTTTCCGGACGCATTTCCACGAACAGCCTGGCCACGATCGTTCGCACCGATCTGGCTCCCGAGATGAAAGGCGTCGCCTCCAGCTGTCTGGTCCGAATCCCGTTTGAGGATCCCTGGAAAGGGCAGCGGCCATTCGAAAAGCTGGTTCTCAAACTACGGTACAACGACGGTTACGTAGCCTACCTCAATGGGGTGGAGGTGGCGCGTCAGAATGTTCGCGACCCGCTGGACTGGGATTCGGTGTCGGCGACCAATCGGAATAAGTCTCTGGCTTTCAGCTTCGACACGGTAGACATCTCGCGGTTCGCGAGCCTGGTGAGGTCGAACGGCAATGTATTGGCATTGCGCGGTCTGAGTTCGGGGAAAAGCGACGGGGAGTTCTTTTTGCAGCCCACGTTGGAGGGTGTTTCGCTGAGACGGGAGTCGGCCCAGTTTCTGGACCAAGCCTCCCCCCGGTTGGCCAATTCCTCCGGGACAGCCGGAATGGTCAGTCCGGTCGAGTTCTCCGTGCAGCGTGGATTCTATCAGACGGCCTTCGCCCTGAGTTTGTCCACTCCCACCCCCGGCGCGGAGATCCGGTTTACTCTGAATGGCAGCGATCCGGCCGGGCTTGGCGGCATCCGCTACACCAATCCCATCGCGTTGAGCAAAACCACCCCGGTGCGTGCCATCGCGGTGCGTTCCGGCTGGAAAACCTCGGTGTCGGTGGCTCACACGTATTTGTTTCTGGACGATGTGATCCGCCAAACCCCGCAGTCCACCATCGCGATGGGCTTTCCCTCCAGCTGGGGCGGGATTGCGGCTGACTATGGCATGGATGCCCGCGTGATTGGAGGCAATGCCCCCGATCGCTACGGCGGCAAGTACGCGGCCACGATTCACGGCGATCTCCGATCCCTGGCCACCCTGGCGCTCACGCTACCGGTCGAAGATATGTTCGGACTCAACGGGATTTACAGTCGATCGGAGGCGGGTGGTGACGCCTACGAGCGGTCGACCTCGGCAGAGTTGATCGAGCTCGATGGCGTTAGCGGATTTCAGATCAATGCTGGCCTGAGGATTCAGGGGGGTGCGTTTCGCAGCGACGGGTTGACCAAGAAGCATTCGTTGCGGCTGGTTTTTAATTCCAAGCATGGCCCCAGCAAACTTCGCTATCCGCTGTTTGGGGAGGCGGGAGTGGATCGATTTGACACGGTCACGCTGCGCGCCAATTCAAACGATGGCTATTCGTGGGGAGACGCCACTGGCCAGCCGCTTTATGTGCGCGATTCGTTTGGGAGGGAATCGATCCTCGACATGAATGGCGTGGCCTCGCACCACAAGTTTGTGCACCTCTACATCAACGGAGTTTATTGGGGAATGTATGAGATGGTCGAACGCCCCGACTCCGCCTTCTCTGCCTCGTATTTTGAGGGAGAGCGGGAAGAATGGGATTCCTTGAACAGCGGGACGCCCACCGAAGGGGACCTGAAGGCTTGGGATGCCATGATGAACTTGGCCAACAAGGGATTGGTGGGAAACTCGAACTACTTCAGGATTCAGGGGCGAAACCCGGACGGATCTCTTAACCCGTCACTGCCCAACTATCTCGATGTTCCCAACCTCATCGATTACATGATTGTGAACCTGTACATGGGGAACACCGACTGGCCGCACAAGAACTATTGGGTGGGACGGCGCCGGGTGGACAGTAGCGGGTATAAGTTCTACATGTGGGATGCCGAGTGGTCGATGGGTCTTCGCTCCGACCTCAGTACGGATCAGACCACCGTGTCCGTGGGGGTGGCTGGCCCTTACGGTGCGTGTCGGGTTAACGCCGAATTCAAAGTCCTCTTTGGCGATCGGCTGCAGAAGCATCTCTTTGATGGAGGGGCTTTGGCGGTCGACCCCTTATTCCCGGCTTGGGATCCTGCGCATCCGGAAAGGAATCGTCCCGCGGCGCGGTTCGCGCGCCTGACCGGAGAGATCCGACGCGCCATGGTTGCGGAGTCCGCACGTTGGGGCGACATGCATTCGCCGACGCCCTACACTCCGGATGAACATTGGGCAGTCGAAGGAAACTTGCTGTTGAAAAGCTATTATCCACAGCGCTCCGACGTCTTGGTGCAGCAGTTTCGGAGGATCGGACTGTATCCTTCGCTCAACCCCCCGACGGTTAGTCTGCGGGGCGGTGAGGTGCAGGCGGGGCAGACGCTGTTGATGGGTACTTCTGTGGGCAAGGTTTTGTATACCTTGGATGGAACCGATCCTCGGTTGATTGGTGGGGCTCCCGCGCCCCAGGCCCTGACGTATGCGGGGCCGATCGCGTTGCCAGGCCGGTCGATTCTGAAGGCCCGGGTCTATCATACGAACTCATGGAGCGCCTTGCGCGAAGTGGTGTTCACTCAGTCTGAGCCGATGCCCCTGCGGATCACCGAGATCCATTACCACCCCGGAGCCGAGTTGCCATCGAGTCCCTACTTCACAGATGACTCCGAATTTATCGAGCTGCAAAACGTCGGCTCGACGCTCCTCCATCTGCCGGGAGTGCGGTTGACCCGGGGAGTGCGTTTTGATTTTGCGAATGCCTCGACTCGGGTGTTGGAACCGGGAGCGCGGGTGGTGATTACTCGAAACATCGCCGCCTTCGAGGCGCGCTATGGTAAGTCAAAAAGCGTGGTGGGAGAGTTTGAAGGGACTTTGTCCAATGTTGGTGAGGGCCTGACCCTGGTCTCGCCGTTCGGGGAAACTCTCGCTGATTTTGCCTATTCTTCAGCCTGGTATCCGACCACAGACGGGATGGGTTTCTCTCTGGTCTCAATGGAGGGTTCGGAGCTGACGACAGATCTGGATGCTCGTGGTTCCTGGCGTCCCAGTTCGGCCCCCGGTGGTTCTCCTGGGACGGACGATCCCGTGCCGTCGTTTCCGCGGGTGGTGATCAGCGAAGTTCTGGCGCGAGCCTCGAATGGCGGTTCGGACGCCCTCGAGCTGCAAAACTTGGGAAATGAGATCGTGGACGTTTCCGGTTGGTTCCTAACCGACGAGGTGCAACTGCCGAAGAAGTACCGCTTTCCTGGGAACACTATCATCGCTCCTGGAGGACGGGTTGTGGTTTCTGAGGCACAGTTCGACCCGCGTCCGCGGACCTCCACCGGATTCGCGTTCAGCAGCGCGGGAGACTCCGCGTGGCTTTTCTCGGCCGACACGAATGGACTCCTAACCGGCTACGTTCACGGACTTAGCTTCGGAGCGTCGGAGCAGGGACGGAGCTTTGTCCGAGTTCTGACCTCCGACCTTCGAGAATGGGCGGTTGCGGCTGCGTCCACCACCCTTGGATCTCCCAATTCGATCCCGCTGATCGGCGACGCTGTGATCACGCGGCTCAACTTGGACGATGCGCGCGGAGGTATTGAGTTCGTCGAAATTCAAAACCGCACCGATGTCCCACTGTCCCTCTTCGATGCGCAGATTCCGGGGAATACCTGGCGCTTGTCTGGCATCGGCTGGACTTTTCCCACGCAGGTGACCCTCCCGGCACGGGGTATCGCAATTGTCGCTCGGACCACTCCCGAGGAGTTCCGAGAACGATATTCCGTCCCCGTTGGCGTTCAGGTGTTCGGGCCGTTTCGAGGCTCGCTGCGGACGGCGGAGGAAGCGTTGGTATTGCAGCGGCCGGATCCAGGAGTGGCCGCGGTCCGTTGGATCACGGTGGATATCGTACAGCCGCTTGACCAGAGGCCCTGGCCGCAGGTGCGCGGCACCGGCGCTTTTCTAGTCCGGCGGTCCCTCCAGTCATTCGGGCCTGAACCGGCAAGTTGGATCGCGTCGATCAGCCCGCCTGGTCAACCCCTGGAATCAGCACCTCCCCCCGAAATCGTTTCCCAGTCGGAGGATGCCGTTGTGCGGGCGCTGGAACGGGTGACGCTCACGGTATCGGCCAGCGGAACAGACCCTCTGCGCTATCAGTGGTTCCAGAATGGCCAGCCCCGACTGGAGGGGACCAACGCGCACCTGATTCTGGATCCAGTGCTCTCGCGAGACGCGGGTATCTATGAGGCTTACGTCTTCGGTTCGGGTGGGGGAGTGATCAGCCGGGCTATTCGGTTGGGCGTGCTGGAGGCGCCGCAATTCACTCGCTACCCGAGTTCTCGTTCGGTGTTGCAGGGGACGACCGTCTCCTTGGTTAGCGCCGCCTCAGGACTGGGTTTCACACAGTATCAATGGCTGAGAGAAGGGGTGCCGGTGGATGGGGCTACCAATGCAGTTTTGGACATCCCATCGATACAGCTGGCGCAGTCGGGACGCTATGCGCTTCAGATTACGGATGAGCTGGGCAGCTTCGTGGCTCCAGCGGTGACACTGGATGTGTTGAGCCGGCCGAGCATTGTCGACCAGCCGCAGTCCGTGGCGGTGCTTCAGGGGGAAAACGCGGTGTTCCGGGTTCAAGTTCAGGGCTCCGGACCATTGACCTTCCGCTGGCGGAAGAATGGAGTCGTTTTGGCGAACTCCATCTTTATTCAGGACGAGACCTTTTCCACCCTGGTGGTGACCAATGTGCAATCCGCTTCGGCGGGAAGGTATTCGGTCCAGATCACCAATCGTGCTCCTACGGGAACGATTGTGAGCGCGGAAGCCAATCTGGTAGTACTGCCGGATGCCGATGGGGACGGCATGGAGGACGGCTGGGAAACACGATTTGGCCTGAATCCGGCATTCGCAGGCGACGCAGTGTTGGACGGCGATGGGGATGGCTTTTCCAATCGGGAAGAGTATCGCTCCGGAACCGATCCACGATCGGGAGCGAGCGCCTTGTGGATGGAATCGATTCGCCTGGTGAACGGGCAGGTGGAGTTGGGATGGACCGCCATGTCGAATCGGACGTATCGGGTTCTCTACCGTGATGCGGTGGTGGACGGCACCTGGCAAATATTGCGGGATGTCTACAACCGGCCGACCAATCGCTTGGAGCGAATTCTCGATCCCGTGCCATCCCAAGGGGAACGCTATTACCGACTGACGATTCCGTGAGGGGGGGCTATGACCTGGTGGATGTCGGTCCGAGGATAGAGGTCCGGAAGTGGGGAGCGTTTTGGAGTGCGGTAGACCTCTCTAAGCATTACCCACAAGTTCTTCGACCAAATGTTAGAATCCCAAAGGGAT
>JAEUHE010000141.1 GCA_016793885.1 Verrucomicrobiales bacterium | reverse complement strand
GTGGCACGCCTTTCAGGGTGCTGTTGAATAGGGGTACGACAGACCGGGGGTGTCGCTGCGCTCCACACCCCGGCTAAACTCTTTGAACCCTGAGGGTTCTCGGCTTCGGCCTCAGGAACTCATGCGAAGAAGTGAGGATCTCCTACAGCTTGTCTAGTCCCCATTTTTGGAGGTAAAGATGAGAGCCCTCTGCCGCTTTTGCCCCCCCGACGGAGTCGGGATCCCTCGCACCTCCCCCACTCTCACCCACTTCCCCCCGTAGCAAAACGCCAGTCACTTCCCCGCTTGTCCTGGAGCAAGGGTCTGATAGCCTCACCTGCTCTGTGGATATCGCCAAAGAAATTCAGAAGCTTCGGCCGTGCGCCAACATCTCGCATCCGGAGGCGGTTAAAACGACTCTGACCGAGAAGCTGTTGCTGTACGGAGGAGCGGTACAGCTCGCCGGTTCCGTCACCGCACGCAAGAATCAACGCGCCACCACGTCCGACTGGATGGAGCTGGAGAAAAAGCGTGGGATCTCCATCAGCAGCACCGTCCTCCAGTTCGACTACGATGGGTATCGCATCAACCTGCTGGACACCCCGGGTCACAAAGACTTCTCGGAGGATACCTACCGGGTGCTGACCGCCGTGGACGCTGTCGTCATGGTGATCGACTCCGCCAAGGGTATTGAAACCCAGACCCGCAAGCTCTTCGAAGTCTGCCGCCAAAGGGGCGTGCCGATCTTCACCTTCATGAACAAGTGCGACCGTCCCATGCGGGAACCGCTGTCGCTACTCGATGAGTTGGAGAAAGTGCTCGGAATTGGGGCTTTCCCCGTCAATTGGCCGATTGGCACCGGCTTTGAATTTCAAGGGGTCTACGACCGACGGGACAAGCTGGTCTATTTGTTCGAGAGGACCGTTGGAGGACAATACCGGGCGCCGGTGTCGATCGGCGGACTGGACGATCCCATCATCCGCGATCGACTCGACGAACAGACTTTTCACAAGGTCTCCGAGGAACTCGAGATGCTGGAGATGGCGGGAGAGGCCTTCGACGAAGAGTCCGTGCTCGCCGGACAGACCACGCCAGTCTTCTTCGGCAGCGGCATTAACAATTTCGGCGTTCAGCTCCTGCTGGACGGATTCCTCAAGCACTCGCCTCCTCCACGCGCCCGAGTGATCGCCGGTACTCCCATCGCCCCTGAGAACCCGGCCTTCTCTGGATTCATCTTCAAGATTCAAGCGAACATGGATCCACGACACCGGGATCGCATCGCATTCATCCGCGTGTGCTCCGGCAAGTTCGAACGGGACATGACGGTCACCCATCCGCGCAGCGGCAAGAAGGTGCGCCTCTCCAGCTCTCACAAGCTGTTCGGCAACGAGCGAGAAACGCTCAACGAAGCGTATCCGGGCGACATTATCGGGTTGGTCGGCCTTTCCGATTTCGGCATTGGGGACACGCTGACGACGGATCCCACGATCAGTTATCGCGAGATTCCTCGGTTTACTCCCGAGTCGTTTGCCTATCTACACAATCCCAACACGGCGAAGTACAAGCAATTTCGACAAGGATTGGATCAGCTGCTGCAGGAAGGCGTGATCCAGGTGCTGCATCTGCGCAACGCCATCATCAAAATTCCGTTATTGGCGGCAGTGGGCCCCCTGCAGTTCGAAGTGGTGCAGTTCCGTCTCGAGAGCGAGTACGGTGCCGAATCCCGATTGGAGTCCGCGCCGTGGACCGTCGTTCGGTGGCTTCCGAAGGAGTTCAAAGACCCCGAACTAGACGCCCTGGCGCTTCCGACCGGGGCGGCGATCGCCTTTGACATGGGGGGGAATCCCGTGGTGCTCTTCGCGAACGAGTGGTCGGCGAATTACTTTCAGCAGACGAATCCCAAGGCAACCTTGTCGGCGCTGCCGGTGCAGCTCCGACAGGAATAGGTGCTGCTGTAGGAGACGCTTGTCACGTCGTAGCTTCAGGCGAAGACGGAACGTCAGGAGGCTTCGGGAAAGCCGCGAGCACCGTTCGCTGCGTGGTAGGAAACAGGCAGCCCCCGAGGACTCGTCACCTCGTCCCCTACAGTTCCGGAGTGTAGGAGACGACGTCAGGAGGCTTCGGGAAAGCCGCGAGCACCGTTGGCTGCGCGGTAGGAAACAGGCAGCCCCCCAAGGACTCGTCACCTCGTCCCCTACAGTTCCGGAGTGTAGGAGACGACGTCAGGAGGCTTCGGGAAAGCCGCGAGCACCGTTCGCTGCGTGGTAGGAAACAGGCAGCCCCCAAGGACTCGTTCAACCTCGTCCCCTACAAGGGCGAATTCACTCGTAGCGCAAGGCATCGATTGGATCCAGGCGCGCAGCTTTCAGAGCCGGAAAGAATCCGAAGACGATCCCGATCACCGCGCTGACGCTGAAAGCAACCAGGACTGATTCCTGGGAGATGAGCGTCGGGAAGCCAGCAAACTTTGTCAGCAAGGGTGCCAGCCAATAGCCGGTTCCGATACCCAGAGCCCCGCCAGCCACGCTGAGCAGTACCGCTTCGGTCAGGAACTGCCGCAGAACATCGCGACCACGAGCGCCCACGGCCAGGCGAATGCCGATCTCGCGAGTTCGTTCGGTGACACTCACCAGCATGATGTTCATGATCCCGATTCCGCCCACCACCAGTGATATTCCTGCGAAGAATCCGATCAGCACGGTCATGATGCGGTTGTTCGCATTGAAAAAGTCGGAAGTCTCCTGCTGAGAACGCACCATAAAATCGTCGTCCTTACCTTCGGCGATCTGGTGCCGTTGTCGCAGGACCTCCGTGATAGCTTGCTGCACCTCCGGAATCTCACCCGGAGAAGCCACCTGCACGAAGAACGAGCGGAACTTGGTATCGCCCGAAAGGCGCTTCATGACGCTGGTGTAGGGCAGCAGTAAGATATCGTCCTGATCCTGTCCAAAACTCCCCGATCCCTTGGCCTCCAACCAGCCTATGATGGTAAAGGGAGCATTCTTGATCCGGATGATCTGACCGACAGGATCGATATTCTCACCAAAAAGCGTCTTGGCCGTGGTGGAGCCGATTAGGCAGACCTTGTTAGCCCCCCGCACGTCGGCCTCGGAGAAGTTCTGTCCACCGCGCAAGTTCCATGAACGCGCGAGCAGATACTCTTCGCTCACCCCAGAGACCTGCACGGAAGTGTTCTGATTTCCAGCCGCCACTTGCCCCTGCGTGCGGGCCTCAGGACTCACGGCAGTCACACCGGTCACTTCGCGTCGAATAGCCTCATAGTCCGCAACAGTAAGGTTAGGCGCCATGCCGAATCCGCCGCGAACCCCTCCCCGGGTCATGTTGCCGGACATCACGGTCAGGAGGTTTTGTCCCATCGACGCAATCCGCTTGTCCACCTCCGCCTTGGCGCCCGCCCCCATGCTTACGCCCACAATCACCGCGGCGATACCCACGATGATGCCGAGCATGGTGAGAAAAGATCGCAGGATATTCCGACGCAAGGCGCGCAGGGCGATTCGCAGGATGGCAATCATGGTTTAGGCGAGTTGAACGGCTTTCTGTTCCGCGTCGAGCTTGGCCAGCTCTTCCGATGCAATCAGGCGGTCCTTCACAGCTTCATCGCTTCGAACCAAGCCATCGCGCATCACAATGACGCGACGGCAATAGCGCGCGATATCCAACTCATGCGTGACCATGGCCACGGTCATCCCTTGATCGTTCAAGCGCTGGAAGATACCCATGATCTCGATGCTGGTACGGGAATCCAAATTGCCGGTCGGCTCATCCGCCAGCAGCAGCTTCGGCTCATTGACCAACCCACGGGCGATAGCCACGCGCTGCTGTTGGCCACCCGAGAGCTGGTTGGGGGTATGGTCGTACCGCTCGCCCAGGCCGACCATCGTCAACGCCTTCATCGCCCGCTCGCGCTGCTCGCGTCCCGGCAAAGCCGGACGCGAGTAAAGCATGGGCAGTTCGACATTCTCCACCGCCGAAGTTCGGGCGAGCAGGTTGAAGCCCTGGAACACGAAACCGATCTTCCGGTTGCGAAGATCTGCTAATTCATCCCGATTGAGCTCCATGACGTTCACACCATCCAGCAGGTACTTGCCGCTGGTCGGGCGATCGAGACAGCCCAGGGTATTCATCATCGTGCTCTTTCCGGAACCAGACGCGCCCATGATCGCGACAAACTCGCCGGGCTGGATCGAGAGGTTTACCCCGCGAACCGCATGCACCTGGACCTCACCGCTGGTGTAGGTCTTGCGGAATTCCTCAAGCTGAATAACCGGAGTGCTCACAAAATGTTCGAGTCGAGGTGCACGTTGCAGATTCGAATCAGTTTACCGGCGTCCCATGCCTCCGAACGGACTGCCGAGGGGATTTGTGGCAGAAGTCGCCGCGGCGGCAGTGACGGTGCCGACGACAATAACATCACCTTCCTTAAGTCCCTCAGTCACCTCGGTGTTCATACCATCGGAGATGCCTAACTTCACGGTCACGGGCTTAAGAACCGTTCTTTCGCCCCCCGCGGGCAACGTCTCTTTTTCGAGCATGTAGACAGTGGTCGTGCGCGGACGCTCGGGATCACTCCGGCGGACCCGTTCGCCGCCGCCGCCACCCCCGCCGCTACCAGTCCCACCACCACCACCTCCGCCACCCCCGCCTTGAGCGAAACGCGCCCTCATCTCGGCCATGATCTGCTGGTATTGCGCTTTCTGGTCCGCTGTCAGAGAGCTCTCGTATGCGGCACGCTCCTCGTCGGTCGGGCGCCGTCGCTCTCCGCCCGCCTGCCACGGAGGAATGGGCAGTCCGGCGAAGGGTCCGCTGGTCGCCAGTTCAACCTTGGGTTTCGCTCCGGCAGGTTCCTCAGGGGCACCCAAAATCACGGCGCCCGTTGGGGGACGAAAACGCAAACCGCTATTCTGAACCCGGACCACATTCTCCTTTTTGGCAGTCGTGATCGAGACATTGGCCGTCATCCCTGGCTTCAGCTTCATGTCTTCGTTGCGAACATCGATCATGGTCGCATAGTTCACCACGTTCTGATTCGTAGTCGGCTGGTTACGCACTTGGGCAACCCGTCCGCGAAACGTGCGCTGAGGGAAAGCTTCGACGGTGAATGTAACTTGCTGCCCCTCCTCCACCCCGCCGATGTCTGCTTCCGACACCAAGGCGCCGATTTGCATTTGGGTCAGATCGTTGGCGATCTGGAAGAGCGTGGGGGCGCTGAAGCTGGCCTGAACAGTCTGCCCGACGTTCATGTTCCGCGAGATGACTTTTCCATCGATCGGTGAATAAATTTTCGTCCGAGCCAGATCCACCTGAGCGCTTTTCAAGGAAGCCGCCCGGATTTTCATCATCGCCTCGCTCTGCTCCAGATTGGCCATGGTCTGCTCGTATTCCGACTCAGCGAGCAACTTGTCCGCCAGCAGCTTCTCCGAGCGACGGGCGTTCACCTTCGCCAGCGTGTTCTGCGCCTTGGCATTCGCCAGTTCGCTCTCCGCCTGGATCACGCGCGCTTCATAGGTCGCCGCATCGAGCTCCGCGATCAACTGGCCGTTGGTCACGTTCGAATTGAAGTCCGCATACAGCTTCAGAATGTTGCCCGAGACTTGACTACCGACGTCCACGCTGATGAAGGGAGTGAGCTGACCGTTCGCTGTGACACTCTGGATAATGTCGCCCCGTCCCACCACCGCGGTACGATATTCGATCTCACTCGTCGTCGGACGCTGGGACCGCCACCACCAAACACCGCCACCGCCCGCCGCGAGCAGCACAACCACAAACAGCCAGCCCCCGTATGATTTTCGATTGGCCATGATGAGAGAGTGTGTATGGAAACGATTGGAGAACGGAAGCGGAAAAGAGAAATATCCTTGGAAAACTGCGGTTTTGTGACGTGATCAACCGTCTCCGCTCTCGTGCAAATCCTGCACACCTACCCCTCCGACCGAGCGGACCTGAACGGGCTCGCCGTCCCGCATCCAGAGCGAGTGGCCCTTCGTGCAATTCCTGCGCAGGCCCAGGTAAGCCTCCACCTCTATCCGTCGAGTTCTTAGCCCGCTCCGCTCGGAGGATCGTCCGGGGACGGACGACGCGACAAAGTGGAACATGAACAGGAGCCGGGCTGCTTCTCCTTGTTTCTCCCCCGCCCTCGGGCCACTCTCCGGGCGTGCGCACACCGTCGTCGAATCTCGCCGGACTACGAACCACTGACCGCATGCAGGCGGTACAGTCCCCGATCATCCCGATCGTCGCCCAGTTAATCCGAGATCACCCCGGCACTCTCTCCCTGGGTCAAGGGGTCGTTTCCTACGGCCCACCCCCCGAAGTTTACGGGGCTCTGGAGCGCGGGATGAGCGACCCAGAGAACCACAAGTATCGTCCCGTCACCGGACTTCCCGAGCTCGTGGAAGCGTTTCGAAAGAAGCTCACCCTGGAGAACAACATTCGAGGATTTGACCAAACCTCGATCCTGGTAACGGCCGGCAGCAATCTGGGGTTCATGAACGCGATCCTCGCGATCGCCGACCCGGGTGATGAGATCATCCTCCAAACTCCCTATTACTTTAATCACGAGATGGCCGTCACAATGGCTTCCTGCCAGCCGGTACTAGTTCCGACCGACGCCCAGCATCAGCTGCAACTGGATCGCATCGAGGCAGCGATCACTCCGCGAACGAGAGCCATCGTCACCATTTCGCCCAACAACCCTACCGGCGCAGTTTATCCCGAATCAGACTTGCGGGCGGTCAATGCACTCTGTGCTAAGCATGGCATTCTCCACATCCACGACGAAGCTTACGAGTATTTCACCTATGGGGAGGCCCAACACTTCTCCCCAGCCAGCATACCGGGAAGCGGACCGCACACCCTCTCCCTGTTTTCCATGTCTAAGGGATATGGATTTGCCAGCTGGCGAATCGGTTTCATGCTTGTCCCTCAGGCGCTCACCGCATCATTGCTCAAGATCCAAGACACCTTGTTGATCTGCGCCCCGGTTCCCTGCCAATTCGCGGCACTCGGCGCCCTGGAAGCGGGAAAGCCGTGGGCGATGCAGGGGCTGGAACGAGTCCGGGCCGCCCGCGATGCGGTTCAGCAAGGTTTAGCTGAACTGGGCGACGCATGTCGCATCCCCAGGGCCGACGGAGCGTTCTACTTCCTGGCGGATCTCCAGAGTAATCAGGACCCGATGGCGATCGTGCAACGCCTGGTGAAGGACTATCAAGTGGCGGTGGTCCCCGGAAACGCGTTCGGAGCGGCGGGCTGTCGGCTGCGGATTTCTTACGGTGCGCTCACACCGGACACCGCCCGCACTGCCATCACACGATTGGTCACGGGTCTGCGGGCGCTCCTCCGCTAGCCGCAAGCCCCGCCGACGCGATCGGATGGCCGTTGTGAGATACTCAAGCAGCATCGCATCGCAACGCGTCGGCGGGGCTTGCGGCTAGGAGGCACTGCGTGCGGGGAAGCGGAAAAGCCTCCGGATGGTTAAGCGGTTGGCCCACGGAACACGCGGAGCACACGGAGTGGGAAGGGATCCAGAAGAAGATTACCGTCAGTCAGCCCGGCCCGTACGAGTCCTCCTTCAGATCCGTGTGGTCCGCGTCGTCCGTGGGCTATATGTCCCCTTTCCAGAAACGGAATGTGGAAGTCCGTGAAGTGCAGTCTCCCCGCACGCAGTGCCTTCTGCACGAACCAGGCTCTACCTTCGACCGACGGTCCCGCCTGTCGGTCGGAGGCAGACCCTGGTTCGTGCAGACAGTATTGTCTTGCACCTCGGGATCGATCTCGATAACCAGAATCGGTTTTCATGCTCCAGTATCAACAATTACTCCGCCAGGTCTTGGAACAGGGCCGATTTAAGTCGGATCGCACCGGCACTGGCACCTATTCGCTCTTCGGGGCTCAGGCGCGTTTCCCACTCCAGGATGGCTTTCCCCTGGTCACCACCAAGAAAGTTCACCTCAAGTCCATCATCCACGAACTACTCTGGTTCCTGAGCGGCGACACCAACATCCGCTATCTGAAGGATAACGGAGTGAGCATCTGGAACGAATGGGCGGATGCCGAGGGCAATCTCGGACGGGTCTACGGTGCTCAGTGGTGCGACTGGCGAACGGCCGATGGGCGGTCCATCAACCAGATCAACCAGGTCATCGAAGCCATCCGAACCAAGCCCGACAGTCGGCGGTTGATCGTCAGCGCCTGGAATCCGGGCGAGGTTGAAACCATGGCGCTCCCTCCCTGCCACACCCTGTTTCAGTTTTACGTGCAAGAGGGGGAGCTCAGCTGCCAGCTGTATCAACGCAGCGCGGACCTCTTTCTCGGAGTCCCGTTCAACATCGCGTCCTACGCGCTGTTGACTCTGATGGTTGCTCAGGTTTGCGATCTCAAGCCCGGGACCTTCGTTCACACGTTCGGAGATATCCACATCTACTCGAACCACCTGGACCAGGTGAAGCTGCAGCTCAGTCGCGAGCCTCGTCCCTTGCCCCAGATGCGGCTGAATCCAGCGATCAAGGATATCCACCAGTTCAAGTTTGAGGATTTTGAGCTGACCAACTACGACCCTCATCCAGCCATCAAAGCTCCCGTTGCCGTCTAATCGGAATGAGGAGAATGACTGGTCCGCGAACTATGAAACGCTTCAAAGCCATCGCGGCCATGTCGCAAAACCGAGTGATCGGGCGCGAAAACGGCATCCCGTGGCATCTCCCTGAGGACTTCAAGTGGTTCAAGAAGATGACCACCGGCAACACGATTGTGATGGGTCGAAAGACCTTCGAATCCATCGGCCGACCGCTACCCAACCGGACCACCGTCGTGCTGAGTCGAAGCCCCTTCCAGCACCCAGGCGTGCGCTGGGTCAAGGACCTTTCCGAGGTCCATCCCGATCAGGAGCCGGCCGAAGTGTTCATCTGCGGGGGAGCCCAGATTTACGAGCAGGCCTTAACCCAGTGCTCCGACCTCTACCTGACCTTGGTCAAGCAAACCGTGGATGGAGATCGATTCTTTCCCGCCTTCGAACAGGAGTTTGAGCTCGTCCAAACCTTGCAAACCACCCCTGAGTTTGACATCCTCCACTATCGCCATCGCTAGTTATCCAGCGTAGGCGCTCATGCGACCCAATTGCCATTTCAAACCAACGAGGGAATGAACCGTGACTGACGTTCCAGCTCCAGCCAACGCCCCGGCGAAGAGCCTGCTCCTGCTGATTCCAGCTTACAATGAAGAGCAACGGATTGAGCCTGTCCTACGGGAATACGGGGCCTATTTCCGCGACAATTACCCGGGGGAATTTCACCTCGTCGTGGTGCTCAACGGATGCGTGGATGGCACGCTGGGAGTGGTGCAGAAGGTGGCCGCCGAGTTTCCCTTCATTAGCGCGCTTGAGTTTCCCGCCGCCATCGGCAAAGGGGGAGCCCTTATCGAGGGTTTCAAGCTGGCCACGACCCACAACCTGGTGGGTTATGTCGATGCCGACGGAGCCACAGCCCCGAAAGATTTCCACGATCTCGTCAAACGATGCGAGGAGGCCGATTGTGTCATCGGGTCGCGCTGGATGCCTGGGGCAGTCATCAATCAAGCGCAAACAGGGCAGCGACGATTCGCCAGCCGAGCCTTCCATTTGATCGTCGAGATGCTTTTCTGGATGGGAATACGCGACACGCAGTGCGGTGCGAAGGTCATTCACGGCGCGGCGATTACCAGCATTCACGACAATCTCCGCATCGCGGACATGGCTTTTGATATCAACCTGCTCTACGCGTTGAAGCGGGCGAAGTTTAAGATCCTGGAAGTTCCCACTGTGTGGACCGACAAACTGGGATCGAAGGTAGTGCTGGGAAAAACTTCGCTCACCATGTTGCTCTCGGCCATCCGGGTGCGGTTGATTTATTCCCCGTTCTATCGACTCCTCCGGCCCCTCCGTCCCTTGGAAGGCTGGCTCTACCGCAAGCTCCGCGCCCCCCTGCCCCGCAGCGGGCCGCCGAAGTGAGAGGGGAAGGGAAGGTGGTAGGTGCCAGGTGCCAGGTGCCAGGTGCCAGGTGCCAGGTGCCAGGGGTCAGGGGGGAAGGAGGAGGATGCAATGAACGCGAATATGAAGGCATGAAGATACTGAGTTATCGGGATCTAAAGGTTTGGCAGCTGGCCATGGATTTTGTGGTGGCCGTATACAAGGTTACCCGAGGTTTTCCAGCGACGGAACAGTACGGGCTCACTTCCCAGATTCAGAGGGCGGCAGTTTCAGTTCCTGCGAACATCGCTGAAGGACAGGGCCGAGCTCACCTCAATGAGTATTTGCACCACCTGTCCTTCGCAAGAGGCTCGCTGATGGAGATCGAAACTCATCTACTGATCGCCGAGCGCCTTGGCTATTTGGACCCTCGCGATTCGAAACAGCTGCTTTCAGCCGCTTCAGACATAGGGCGGATGCTGAACGCGCTGTCTCGTAGCCTAAAGGCGAAACGCCCCCCTGCCCCCTAACACCTGAAGCTATTTGACACCCGACACCCGGCACCCGGCACCCGGCACCTAACTCCCCCCCTCCCCCCCCATCGCCTCCAGCGGCTGCTTCTTCAGCGCCCGAATTTCGTTCATCCGTAGGGGGATCGCGAAACGCTCCTCCTCACCGATCGACGCATCAGCCAGGTGCAGCTTCAGTTGCTCCAGTTCGCGGTCGAGAGTCTGATTGCGGAGCGTCACCAACAGGTCCATCAGGGTCTTTTCCGCCTTGGGAATCGTTCTTCCCTCCATCGCATGCTCGCTCACTAAGCGCCGCGATTCATCGTCCGGAAGGGTCCCGATCAGCGTCGCCACACTCGGATAAAAGCCGTCTTCGGTGGGGGTGAGTCGTAGCTGGAGGATATGCCGGACCACCCCGTGACGGATCCATTCCAGATCGAGGTGGGTTGCGGCGGTCGGTAGGATGTCGTCGTTGCCCATCACCAGCTTCAGCAGCCAGATCTCCTGAGAACTGGGCTTCGCCATCGGAACAGGCTGGACGTCCCCCCCCATCTCCTCCTCCTCCGCCAAAAGATTCTCAGGGGCCTCGCGTTCCCGCTCAGTCGCCGGACGGAGTTTCTTGAACTCCTGCCGAACCGACTCCGCGGACACCCCCAACGCCACCGCGGTTCGCTGCACATACTTGTCAATCATGACGGAGTTAGCGGTCTTGTTGACCGCGGTCCCCATCTCGCGCAACACCGCCATCCGCCCACGATCCGACTGAATATCGTTCTGCTTCGTCAGCCGATCCAAATAGAAATCAAAAAAGCCGCTGGCATTCTTGATGAGCTGGGCGAAAGCGGGTCCTCCGAACTCCTTGATGTAGCTGTCGGGATCATGCGGCGCAGGCACCACCGCCACTCGGATCGCCATGCCCACCCCGAGCAGCCCATCGAGAACACGCACGGCAGCGTTCTGGCCGGCATTGTCCGAGTCAAAGCATAATACCACCTCCTCGACATAGCGCTTGAGAATCCGCGCATGTTCGGGAGTAAACGCCGTTCCCTGCGGAGCCACAATGTTCTGTACCCCCCCCTGGAAACAGGCGATCAGGTCCAACTGGCCCTCGCAGATAATCGCCACTCCGGCATCGAGAATGGCCCGTTTGGTCTTGTCCAGACCGTAGAAAACCTTGCTCTTGCTGAAGATGGGGGTCTCGGGCGAGTTGACGTACTTGGCGGTCTTCTCATCGCCTTGGAGAATCCGGCCGCTGAAGGCGATGATCCGCCCCTGCTCGTCGGCGATCGGAAACATCAGGCGGCCCCGGAAGCGATCATAGAAACGGTCGGTCCCTTCCTTTTTGACGATCAGTCCCGCTTGCTGGGCCAGTTCCAGCTCGAACCCGTGAGACTTGCACCAGTTGACCGTGTCATCCCAAGCCTCGGGCGCATACCCGATCCGAAACTGCTTGATGGACTCCTCCGTAACCCCCCGCTTGGCCAGGTAATCGCGAGCGATCTGCCCCTGGGCCTCGGTAGCCAGAGCACCCTGCCATCGACGGCTGATCTGCTCGTGGATCTGGCGCAAGGTCTCCTTGAGATGCTGAGAACGATCCGGTCCGCTGCCGTCTTGATACTGAAGGGGGATGCTGGCCCGTTGGGCGAGACGTTGGACCGCCTCGATGAAAGTGACACTCTCGTAATCCTGCACGAAGCGGAAGACGTCACCGCCTTTGTGACATCCGAAGCAATGGAACGCCTGTCGGCTGGCGCTGACGTGAAAGCTGGGACTCTTTTCCCGATGGAAGGGGCACAGGGCAACAAAACTAGCCCCGGCTCGCTTGAGGGGGAAGTAGCCGCCAATCACCTCGATGATGTCGTTGGCAGCCCGGACTTGCTCGATGAAATCTGGACCGAAAAACCCAGCCATTGCCCAGAACTTTGGGCGGGTTGAGACTACCGATCAAGCACTTCGTTCAATCGGCGGTCCTTGGGAGGGGTACGGGATTGAACGGAAGGGGCCAAACTCGGCGAGGTGGGTTTGATCAGGAGGGACGGAACTTGCTTTTCAATCACCTGTCCGACGAAGGAGCTTTTGAAGATGTCAGCTTGGAGGCTGTAGAGGCGGAAGAATCGGATGCTCCCAAAGTTATCCTCCTGCTGCTTTTCGCGGGCCTTGATCTCCATGGGGGTGTATTCCCTGGAGTGAACCAAAGCCATGACTACCAATAATATACAAGAAAATCGGACCGCCCCAGCGACCATGCCGAGATAATATTCTCCCCCACCAAACATCTCACCCTGGGCGATCTTTTCCCCGAAATTGTGTTTGAGTGAGCCAAAGATCAAGACCATCAGCAGGCCAAACCCGATATATGCCATCAGGTATCCCCCCAAGGCACTCAAGCCAGGCACAACCTGAGAGAGGTAGTGGGTCAAAGGCTCATAGAGGAAGGCGCCCCCGAAGAGAATCAGCAACCACTTGATCAAATCGAGCATCTCTCCGGACATCCCCCGCTTCCGCCCGCGGGTCACGCCGAAGGCCAGCAATGCCACCACCGTCAAGTCCACCCACGAGAAAGAGAGTTCGGTTAACGCCTTCATGCCACACCTATTTTGTCCCCTCTTCCATCGACCACCACCGAGGCATTCTTGACCCTGAAACATTTCCTTCCCCTCGGCAGGCCGAGCGAGTTAACATATCTCCATGGTATTCGGCAACTTCGGGCTAGCGGAAAAAATTATAGAAGGAGTGAAGGCCATGGGTTACGTGGAACCCACTCCGATTCAACTCCGAGCGATCCCGATCCTCATGGAAGGACACGATCTCATCGGGAGCGCGCAAACGGGAACGGGCAAGACCGCCGCGTTCTCGCTGCCCATGCTTTCCAAGCTCATGGAGGCACCGCCGGGCAAGACCCGGATGCTCGTGCTGGAACCTACTCGCGAGCTGGCGGCACAGGTGGAAACAGCGATCCGAGACTTCGCACGTTTCACGGAGCTTAAGGTGGCCGTCGTGTTCGGAGGCGTCGGGTATGGCAAGCAACGCGAGGCGCTCCAAAACGGAGTGGATATCGTCGTCGCAACTCCCGGCCGTTTGTTGGATCACATGCAACAGAAAACAGCGCGGCTGGACGCGGTGGAGTATCTTGTCCTGGACGAAGCCGACCGCATG
This sequence comes from Verrucomicrobiales bacterium, assembly GCA_016793885.1. Classification (NCBI taxonomy): domain Bacteria; kingdom Pseudomonadati; phylum Verrucomicrobiota; class Verrucomicrobiia; order Verrucomicrobiales; species Verrucomicrobiales bacterium. Next base: position 111,264 of record JAEUHE010000141.1, on the reverse strand, counting down.
CTCGACATGGGTTTCCTTCCCGATGTGCGCAAAATAGTGGAGCACTGCCCTCGGAAGCGACAAACGGCCTTGTTCTCCGCCACGGTCCCGGCGCAGATTGAAACGCTCATCCAGTGGGCGATGAAAGATCCTCAGACCGTGGAGATTGGAGCGCGACGATCCCCGGCCGAGACTGTCAAGCACGTCGTCTATGCCGTGGCCGATGCGCAGAAAAAAGACCTCCTGCTCGAACTCCTTAAGAGCGTGAGCTTTGAGTCTGTCATCATCTTTTGCCGCACCAAGGACCGCGCCGACAACATCGCGAGCTTGCTCAAGCAGAAGCAGCATGCGGTAGCGGTGCTCCATTCCAATCGGACGCAACAGGAGCGCGAGCGGGCCCTGCATGGGTTTCGCGACGGCAAGTATGAAGTGTTGGTGGCGACCGACATCGCTTCGCGCGGCCTCGACATCGCGGATGTCAGCCACGTGATCAACTACGACGTTCCTCAGCATCCGGAGGATTACGTGCACCGCATTGGCCGAACCGGCCGGGCCCAGGCTACCGGCGACGCGCTCACCCTGATGGTGGCGGAGGACCGTCAGCACATGGCAGCCATCGAGCGTTTCATCGGGCAAAAGATCGAGCGCGTGAAGCTCGAAGGATTTAATTACACCTACACCTCGCTCTTCGACGACGACGACAAGCGTCCAGCACACGAAACCAAGTTCCGCGCTGTTCGGCTGTCCGGCGGTTACTACTTCGGACCCGCCAAACGACGCAAACGATAGCGAGGGTGTCCGGTAGGACATCCATGGCTTCCCTCCTCCGCATCTCACCGATCGTGGAGCGCGAACTGCGCGTCGCCAGCCGTCGTCCTGCTACCTATTGGAGCAGAGTCGGAACGGGTGCACTGGGGGTGACGGTGCTGCTCTGGCTCCTGAGTATGGATGGGACGGTCGCCGGGGCTTCGGTCACCGGACTTTTGGGATTCCGGATTCTGGCGACCATAGCAAGTGCGGTGTTGGTCCTAGGAAGCCTTCATCTTTCCTCCTCCAGCCTGGCGCGCGAGAAGCGAGAGGACACCCTGGGATTGCTGTTCCTCACCCCTCTCACCCCGATGGAGCTGATCCTGGGAAAGCTCACCTCTGCTTGTCTGGGAAGCCTCTATCGGTTTTTGGCCCTGGTGCCACTCCTCGCCTTGCCCATGTTGTCGGGTGGAGTCTCCCTGGCCAACTTTCTCTGGTTGATCATCGGTCTTCTGCACCTGGTGTTTCTGGCGGCCACTCTAGGCCTGTTCCTCTCATCCAAGTCCTGGGATGAACATCGTGCTCTGACCAGCACCACTGTTTACTTTCTGGGTTTGCTGGTGGTGGCTCCGAGCCTGGCCAATCTGGCAGCTTCCACGTTCCACATCGAACGCCCGGAGTACCTGTTCGCCCTCAGCCCGGCTTTCACTGCCTACCAGGCCCTGTTCCCTGGATGGGGAGACGGGAAGGCGATGCTATTCTCCCTGGCGTGGACCCAAGCGGTGGGCTGGTTCTTCCTCTACCGCACCCACCAGCGCCTGCCTCGCTGCTGGCAGCATCGCCCCGACCCTGTCCCTCGCACTCGTCTCGACAGTGCGCTGGTCGACGCCTCCCGGGATCGGCCTCCGGCGGAGCAGAGCATCGGGAACCGAGTTCGATCGTTCCGGCTGACGCGGTCGGTCCATCGGCAGCAGGTTCTCGACGGAAACCCTATTGCTTGGCTGGCTGGACGAACGCGCGCGCCCTCGGTTCGAGCGTGGACGATTGGGGCGATAGCCTTCGTCGGCTGCCTCTACGCCGTGGACGATAGTTTCGAAGCGTTGCTCTCTCCACGGTTGGCCTTGTTCGTATTCTTCTGCGTGAACGCAGCGCTCAAGTGCCACGTTCAGGCTCAGACCAGCTACGCATTCGCCCGCGATCAGGCCGAGGATCGACTCAGTCTGCTCCTCTACACCCACATCAGTCCTGATCAACTTGTCCGGGGACACCTCGAGGCATTACAGCGCCTCCGGCCGTTGGTGTTTAAGCTGCTCGCCTTTGAGGTGATCTGGCTCACCGCGACGCACGCCTGGGCGGTTGCGGAACAACCCTCGTATCGGATCCAGCAGGTCATACGGCCAGCCGTGGTCGTCTTACTCGTGCTCATTCCGGATCTCTATGCGTCCGCTTGGACCGGATTGCGGCAAAGCGCCCTGCGCAACAGCGCCGTTGACGCCTCCCGCGAGACATTCAACGACGTGATGCTCACTCCCTGGGTCTTGGTGGCGTTAGTTTGGATGGGATCAGTGATCACCTCAGGATGGCGATTTCTCACCAGCCTCAGCTTTCTGGCCGGGCCGTATCTGGTCGCGACCCTGGCGATGGACGCCTGGCTCATCTACCGGGCGCGTCGCGATCTGCCCCTCCTGATTCCTTTGGCAACGGCCCGCCGTGCGGAGGATCTCTCCGTCAGCGAGGAGCGCTGGCGAATCCTGGGCCGCCGATTGGGCCTATGGTGGGCTCGGCGAAGGTAGGGCGAGACTCCGCTCGAGCCCAATCCTGCCCCAGGCCTGGGAGAACCAAGGGGCAACTCCGCGAGGGCCGAGAGATGATCGTCGCCCCGTCGGCTCTTCACGACGCTGCCTGCTTTCAATTCGATCGCGTAGGGCCCTTCAGGGCTCGAGCAGAAATTGGAACTATAAACCTCATCGGACCGCTTCGCGGTCAGGTCTCTCCCTACCTCTCCGCCCCAGGCAGGTTCCTCCGTCCTCCGGGAGGAGTTTTTTTCTTCTCTTTCCAAGCTTCGTCGGTTGAATGGTGAGGTGGCCCGCGATTATGTGCTCCAGACGTTCCAGTCCCCAGTCAATCCCCAGATTGACTATGCCAAGGAGCTGAACCCGCAGCAACTCGCCGCCGTCACGGCCCTGCCCGGCCCCGCCCTCGTCATCGCGGGAGCAGGCTCAGGTAAAACTCGCACGCTGACCTACCGGGTGGCCTATCTTCTCGAGCAGGGCATTCCCCCCGATCGAATCCTCCTCCTCACCTTCACCAACAAGGCAGCGAAGGAGATGATGCGCCGCGTCGCCGACCTGCTCGGAACCGAGCTGCGCAGCCTGGCCGGAGGCACTTTCCACTCCATGGGTGCACGGTTGATCCGGGATAACGCCGATCTGCTAGGGTTCCGTCGCGACTTCACCATCCTGGACCGTGAGGACTCCCGAGACCTGGTAAAGACCTGCCTGGCCGACCCCTTCTTCGAACAGGGCGGGATCGTCATGCCGAAGCCCGATGTCTTGGTCAGCCTGTTCTCGATCGCCGTGAACAAATACACCTCGATCGAGGAAGCCATCGCCCAAGAACATGGCCAGCTGACCGGGCTCACTTCGCAAATCGTGGAGTTGGGAAAGCGGTTCAAGGAGCGTAAAAAGGCGTCCAATGTCATGGATTTTGACGACCTGCTGACTGGCTGGCTTCAGCTACTCGAGGAGCATCCCGCTGTCCTGGAACGGTATCAGCGGCAGTTTCAGTTCATCCTGGTGGATGAGTATCAGGACACCAACACCGTCCAGGGCAAGATCATCGACTTGCTGGGCGCACGGCACCAGAACGTGATGGTGGTCGGCGATGATTCGCAGAGTATCTACTCCTGGCGCGGCGCCAACTTCCGCAACATCATCGACTTTCCGAAGCGCTATCCGAAGGCGGCCATCTACAAGATCGAGACCAATTACCGGAGCACCCCCGAGATCTTGAACCTGGCCAATGCCGCCATCGCCGCCAATATCCACCAGTTCAAGAAGGAGCTCACGGCCGACAAAAAATCCGGCATGAAGCCGGTCCTGGTGCCCTGCAGCGACGCGAATATCCAGGCGGCGTTCATCTGCCAGCGCATTCAGGAACTGAACGATGAAGGGGTATCGATGTCTGAGGTCGCGATCCTGTATCGCGCGCACTTTCACGCGATGGAACTTCAGTTGGAGCTGGCTCGCCGCCACATCCCGTTCGTCATCACCAGCGGCGTCCGGTTCTTCGAACAGGCCCATATCAAGGACCTCACCTCGTTTCTGAAGCTCATGGCCAATCCCACGGACGAACTGTCGTTCAAGCGAATTGCCCAGCTGCTTCCCGGCATAGGTGCAAAGGCAGCAGAAAAACTGTGGACCACGTTTCGATCGAAGAGCGAAGGGCTGCCCTCCCCGGCGCCAACGACATCATCGGAACCGAGCGCGCCTGAGACTTCGACCCCCACCAAGCACGCCCTGGCGAAAGCGCTCCAACAGTGTCAGCCCGCCGTGCCGAAGAAAGCCATTCTGTCCTGGACAGAAATCGTCACGATCTTCGCGCAGATGGAGTCGCTGCACGACAAGCCATCCGAGCTGATCCAGCTCATCATCGAGGCTTTTTACCAGGACTATCTCGAGGACAGCTTCGATAACCACCGCCAGCGCCTGGAAGACGTGCAGCAACTGGGGGTGTTTGCGCATCAGTTCCAGGACCTTGAGAACTTTCTGACCCAACTCTCCCTGCTCACTGAAATCGAGCCGGACGAAGAAACCAAGAAGACCGACGATTCGGACAAGGTTCGACTGACCACCATTCATCAGGCCAAGGGTCTGGAGTATGACGTGGTGTTCTCGATCATGCTCTGCGAGGGGCTTTTTCCATCGACCTGGTCGCTCGAGTCGGTTGATGGCGAGGAGGAGGAACGTCGACTCTTCTATGTGGCGATCACCCGGGCTCGGAAAGAGCTTTATCTGAGCTATCCCTTGATGCGCTACACGCAAGCGTACGGAGAAACCCGCCAACTTCCTTCCCGCTTCATCAGCGAGCTGCCTCCCGAACTGTATGAAGAGTGGAACTTGCGACAAACTGCTTTCGGATACTAAACCACCCAACTGTGCACCGACCTATGCCGACCTCTCCGTCTCCATCCCCCGCCCCCGCAGCTGCACCACGCCGCTTCATCTCCGTCGATGCCCTCCGGGGGTTTGACATGCTCTGGATTGTCGGAGCGGCGGGACTGGTCCGGGCGTTGGATAAGCTGGCCGGCGGACAGGACTCCGGGGTGCTCCACTTTCTGGCGCAACAGTTCCAACACAAGGACTGGGACGGGTTTGCCTTCTACGATCTGATTTTCCCCCTGTTCGTGTTTCTTGTCGGGGCCTCAGTGGTCTTCTCCATGACGAGGGCGCTGGGTCAGGAGGGCAAAGGTGCGGCCTACCGGCGCATCTTCAAGCGGTTCATCCTCCTCTACATCGTGGCCTTGATCTATTCGGGGGGAGTTTCCCAACTCTGGCCCGGGATTCGGCTGATGGGTGTGCTCAACCGGATTGCGCTAGCCTATCTTGTCACAGCGCTGGCCTTCTGCCATCTGCGCGGACGCGGGCTGGCAACGCTGTGTGCGACGTTGCTGCTCGGCTACTGGGCCCTGATGACGTTCGTGCCGTTCCCCGACGTGCGGCCACGCCAACCCAACGGCGAGCTGGTGAGCACACGCATCGAAACCCGGAAGGTCGAGGAGCTCAACTGGAACAGTTCTCACACGCTCCGCGGCGTGTTCGAGCCAGGCCTGAATCTGGCGAACTACCTCGACCAAAAGTATCTCCCGGGACACAAGCACGACGGCACTTACGATCCGGAGGGATTGCTCAGTACACTTCCCGCGATCGGAACATGCCTACTCGGCGCCCTGGCCGGGCTCCTGTTGATCAACCCAGGAATCACGGATCAGAAGAAAGTCATCATCCTCATGGGGGCTGGCGCGGTAAGTGTCGCCCTGGGTTTCCTGTGGGGACTTCAATTCCCGGTGATCAAGAAGATCTGGACGTCCTCCTTTGTACTCGTCGCGGGCGGCTACAGCGCGCTGTTGTTGGGCCTGTTTCACCAGGTCATCGAAGTCTGGAAGATCCAAGGTTGGGTCCTGCCGTTTGTCTGGGTCGGCTCGAACTCGATCACGATCTATCTCGCCAACAACCTGATTGGATTCGGGAAGCTGGCCGAGCGTTTCGTGGGCGGGGATGTGAGCGCCTTCATGGATCGCACCTTCCGCCCCGGGGCCGGCGCTCTGCTGAGTGCCATCGTGGCGGTTGGCATCGGCCTCGCCCTCGTGCGCTTCCTTTACCAAAAGCGGATCTTCTTGCGGCTCTAGCAGGCCGTAGGACTTAGAATGTTGTTCTGCGGGGTGCTCACCCGGGCTGTCCCTTGGTTCCAGGGATTTCTGGACGTCGGCCTGCTAGAATTCACCCCGACTCCGAGTCGGGGTGAGGAAGCAGGATCCACTCCATCTTCATGCAAACCATCAGCGAATCGGCTCTTTTCCGCAGGAAAAATGTCTAGCAGCGGAGACGGACCGTGAGAAGGCTCTTGCTGCGGTGGGTTTTCGCCTTCTGATCTAAGGATTCAGCGTTCGCGCAGGCCTGGTGACTCGTCCCCTACAGCCATTGGGAGTGTAGGAGACGAGGTAACGAGGCTCGGTTCATCGGAAGGGGCCGCCGGGATTACCCCACCGGGTTAAGGCAACGAGTTGGCGATTACGATTGCGATTACGATTACGAGCGCGAGAGCTGGGAATGCGCCGAGACGGCGCACGCTACAATGATCAATCCCGAGAAACGGAGGATGGAGCCGCGATGACGCAATGGACGCCATGGGAAACCGGGGAGGAAGAGAAACGCAGGGCTCATCTTACCCCTCAGACATAGAGTCCTTCGCGTCGTTTGCGGTTCAAAAGCTCGGCACCCAGCTCAACGATCAGTGCGCGCGGAAGCGGTTTGCCGATCAGCACCATAACGTCGAACCAGACGGAGGATTCGATGATTGCTGCTGTCACTGATGTAGACGTCCCCGGTCGGATGCACCCAGACTCCATGAGGTTGATTCAACTCGCACACCTCACCGGGTCCATCCATGCCCTCGCGACCCGCCAGTCCCGTCCCGGCGACCCGATGGATGAACCCGGTGCGCGGATCGTAACGTCGCACCACATGGTTCTCGGTGTCCGCGATCAGCACGCTGCCATCCTGATCCATGCATAGATCCTTCGGACCCCTCAGTCGCGCCGCTGCTCCCGGCCCACCGTCGCCCGCCAACCCGGGTTTTCCGTCCACGCCTACCACGGTACGAATCCGTCCGGATCGCTCCACAATTCGCAAGGCGTTTCCGCTGCGCTCCAAGATGTAGACACGCCCCTGCCGGTCAACGGTCACCGATCGTGGATCGACGAGAGGCGACTCAATCGCCAACGCACCGTCAGCCGGCACCCCCCGCTCGCTATTGCCGGCGACCGTGCGTATCAAACCCGACTTCAGGTTCACCACGCGCACTCGACGATTCTCGAGGTCGGTCAGATACAGATTCTCCCCCGGATAGTCCAAGGCGATCCCATACACGCCATTCAGGTCCGCATTCACAGCCGGTCCGCCATCCCCACTGAAGCCGGCACGGCCCGTGCCAGCGATCGTTCGAATGATGCCGGTAGCCCGTTCGATCCGGCGCACCCGATGGTTCCAAGTGTCAGCGACCAGCACATCTCCCTCGGGGGTGAGCGCCAGTGCATGCGGCCCATTCAGACGAGCCTTTTCTCCGGGACCACCCTCTCCACCGTCGCCCTGAACCCCGTCTCCAGCCATTACTGAAACCCAGCCGTTGGTTTTCATCCGCAGCACACGATTCCCCGTCATCTCAACGATCACGCCCTCACCCTGAGCATCGAACTGGATGCCGAACGGACCTTGCAGTCGAATGGACCTCGAATTGGTAGGAGCAAAGAAGCGGCCTCCTCCCATAAATCCTCGCAGCGATGCACTGTGGACCACCTCGTCCCCCAATTGCTGGCGCAGTCGTTCCAACTCCCGGACGAGCTCCCTTCGAACGCCCGCGTACGCCGGGTCTCCAGCGACGTTACGCATTTCGTTGGGGTCCGACTGCAGATCATAAAGCTCCCAGGCATCCAAGTTTTCGAAATAGATGAGCTTATGTTCACGCGTGCGCACCCCGTAATGCGGCTGCACATTGTGGTCCCCGGGATAGTGGTAGTAGCGATAGTACATCGACTGCCGCCAATCCCGAGGCGTGAGGCCTTCCAGCACGGGAACCAAGCTGCGCCCTTGAATCTCGGCTGGGGCTTTCAACCCAGCCAACTCGAGAAAGGTGGGAGCGAAATCGACATTCAAAACCATGTTGGTGTTAACCGAGGACGGAGCGATGCGACCCGGCAACCGCGCCAGCAGCGGCATGCGCAAGGACTCCTCATACATGAACCGCTTGTCATACCATCCATGCTCTCCCAGGAAAAAGCCCTGATCCGAGGTGTAGATCACCAAGGTGTTGGTCGCCAGACCGGACTGATCGAGGTAGTCGAGTAACCGCCCGACATTGTCATCCATGGAGGCCAGGCATCGCAGGTAGTCCTTCAGGTAGCGCTGATAGTTGGAGTGGCGCTTCTCTGAGGCTGTCAAGCGGGCATCGATCGGCCCCTTAAGGTCGTTGGTACTGAGGTTGCGGTCCAAGCGCATGGTGGCTTCAGCGGCGGCGGGCGAACGGCCAGCGTAATCATCGTCAATGGTAGCCGGCTCCGGGATGGTGGCATTTTCATACATCGTGCCGTGCCGACTGTCCGGCTGCCAGTTGCGATGAGTAGCTTTGTGGTGGGTCATCAACAGGAAGGGCCGATCCGGATCGCGTTTCTTCAGAAAATCGATGGAGAAATCGGTGATGAGATCCGTGACATAGCCGGTGTACTTGTTTGTGCGGCCATTCTCGATCATGACCGGGTTGTGATAATCCCCCTGGCCCGGCAAGACATTCCAATAGTCAAAACCCGTGGGATCGCTGAAAAGATGCCATTTGCCGATGAGACCGGTTTGGTAGCCAGCGGCCTTGAGACGCTTGGCCACGTGATCTTGACGCCCATCAAACCGGTTAAAAACGGGGACGCCGTTCTTGTGGTGGTATTTCCCGGTGAGGATTGCGGCCCGACTGGGAGTGCAGATGGAGTTAATGGCGAAGCAGTGGGTAAATCTCATTCCCTGGCGGGCCAGACGATCCATCTGCGGCGTTTGGTTGATGCGGCTTCCATAGCAGCTCATCGACTGTGCGGCATGGTCGTCCGACATGATAAACAGGATATTCGGCCGGGGGTCCGCAGCGGCAAGGTCGAAGGCCGACAGGACCACCGCAAGCATAGAACACATCACTGAGTATCGGCGGCAAAGGAAACGACTCAGCGGCGGCGGGAAGATTTGGTGATCCATAAATAAAGAAGAGTCGAAATAATGCCCCAAGAGGCTTTGAGCGAGCCTAGCCAATTGCCGGAAATCTTGGACCGCCCGGCACGCCGTGGGAAGTAGGGAACAGGCAACTCGAGAAACCGAAGTCCCTGCTCGACCGCTCGCACCTGCATCTCCACATTCCATCCGAAGCCGCGATCCTTCAAGGCCAGTTGGCGGAAGGAACTGACGCGAATCAGCCGCCGTGATCCCATGTCGTGAAAACGAATCCGCCATCCCCAGCGCATCAGGACGGAGGCGACCTGGCTGCCGCACCGTTGCAGCCACTTTAAACTCGCGAGAGCCCCGGGGTAGAGGCAGCGGTTTCCTAAAACGAGGTCATACCCCTCCTCAACCGCCTGTTCCCAAACCGGCAACTCGGCGGCGACGAAACGGTCACTGCCATCAGCCGAGCTGAACAAAATGTAATCCACGCCAGGCGGCAGCGAGAGCAGCCCCGTCCAGCAGGCTGCGCCATAGCCTCGACGAGGCTCAAGGACCACGTCTGCTCCCTTGGCTCGGGCCAAAGCAGCCGTCTCATCCACACTCCCGTTGTCCACCACCCGAACACAACCGACTCCGAGGTTGATCCAATCAAGAACGGTCGATTCGATAACCTCCGATTCATTCAGCGCCGGAATGAGCACGAGGGTCCGCGCGAGGAAACGAACCCGCCCTGAAGAACCAGCGAGAGGAGGCACGGCGGAGGAATCTCCCGGAAGAAGACCTGGGCTGGGTGGCAGGACGTCCATGACAAGGGATCAAGACCGACCTCCCGTCCCATGTAGGACGGGAGGAACACCTACCGAAGAAGTCCCCCTGAGGGGCTCTTAGAATCCAAACGTCACCGAGGCGCCCATGATGATCGATTCCCCGGTGTTCCGGCCATCGATCACGGTCGCACCAAACAGCTGATAGTGGCGATTGCCCTTATCGGTGTAGCCGATACCCGCTTCCAGCGACTTCTTGATCTCGCGGAGCTCCGGCCATTGGTTCGCCCAGCCCGGCCCGCCGATGTCACGACCGTCCAACCCTTGGACCTGGCGGTATCCAAAGCTCACCGTCCAATCCTGGAACAACTGCTTGTAGACACCAGCGGAGAAGAAGAAATCATCGGGAACGCCCTCGGCGCGATTGCGGTATCCAACGTCGCCGAACAGACCGAAGCCGGTGTCGCCGATCGCCTTACCGAAGAGCAGCGAGGTTTCGAAACCGGACGCGCCATCTCCTGGGGAGTGAGGAGCAACCGCGGAGATCGGATACGACCCGGCGATGATGCCACCTACCCGCCAAGTCAGGGTCGGGGCGTAGGCACATCCCGCATCCTTCTCGTCCAGGAACTGGTAGCGAAGCCCCACAGCGGTGTCGGACAGCCCGTCGAGCGTCTCTCCCGCAAACTTTGCCTCCGAGCGGGTGTAACCCATGGTGAGATCGGCCGCGAGCTTCTTGGTGATCCCGTATTCGAGGGATAAGCTCACCGTGTGCTGCTTGATGGAGGAAGTCCAATCTGGATTGGTTTTGTGCGTCCCCATCCAGAACTCGTCAAACTTCTGAAAAATATAGATAGGGGTGACAGTGAATTCCTTCTCCTGAGGAAGCCAAGCCGATTGGGCGTCCGCAAAGGAAGCACCGCCAGCGGTGAGAATCGAAACCAGTCCGAGAGTTTTGTACGAGTTGAGTTTCATTGAGAGCACTTTCATTTAACCTTGAACCGAACCGCCAAGTAATATTCCACCCCAGCCAACTGCTGTGGCGTGAGCTTGCCTGCCAAAGCAGGGAGATTCACCGTGGGCTGAACTTTGCGAGGCAATCTGTCCTGCAGCTTTTTCAGCCGCGCTTCTTGAGCAGGCTTATCCCCGGACCCAACTTTCGGCAGCACCGTCCCCATAAACAAGTTCTTGCCGATTTCATACTTCGCCGCATCGATATTGTCCGGGGGCTTCGGGGGACGGCCTGCGTAGGTGCCGGAACCCAATACCCATCCAGGCATCACAAACAGCGCCACCAAACACCAAAGCACAGCGAGGCATCGCTTCATAAGTTCTTCCATGGCCATGACGTTCTTCCTGTCTATCCGCAATCCCCCGCATCGATCGAAAACTCAATGGCAACTGAGCCACCTACGACCGGCAACCATGCGGAAAACGGGCTCCTGTCTAGCGGAGGGTGACCAAGTCTGTCGAGCGGAAAGTCGGGGGCGGCCCGAAAGAGAACTGTCACCAAGGTGGTGCGGAACTCCCCCGAAGGTGCGGGCTTTCAGCCCTCAACGTGTGTGGGGTGATGAACCCTGGGGTTGTCACCCCAGGTAAACATCCACCCTCCCATCAAGGGCTGAAGGCCCGGCCTAGCACCGCCGAGTCCGTCGCGACTTCCCCGCCTTCCCTCGCCCCGATCAAAGGCTCAACCGTCGGTCGCGCCCAGAAACCCGCCACCGAGCCACTTCTTTCCCGCCCCGAATCACGACCACCTCCGAATGGAGAGCCACGGTAGGGCAAACATGCCAGGGAATCCCGTAAATGACCGTCCCAACCGGGAACTCAGCGGCCCGCGGAGTTTCGACCAGCAGATGTTCCTCGTTGTGCCCGACAAACTGAGCCTCGGGCAGATTGAGAAAAAAAACCCGAGGGTGCGGCATCTCGGAAGCCACCGCTTTGTGCCCTAAGTCCAAACACAATCGCTGGGGCAAAGGCTTGCTCACCACCCGCATCAGGAGGACCGCTGCCGGCAGGTATTCGAGGTCCGGCAAATTGGTCCCATACCCGTGATCCCAAAAGACACATGTTCCCGGACTGCACTCCACATCGGTTCGTTTCGCATGCACCGGAAAGGTGGGGGTTCCGCCGGCAACCACCCGCGGCACCGGGAAGCCCGCAGACACCAAGGCGCTCCGAAGCGCGATCACGGGAGCAAAGGCCTCCTCGCAACGTCGGGCACGCTCCACCGGATCCTTATCGTGCAGATGACCATCGTAGGCATGCAACCCGCCAGGTCGGATCCCTGGAAGCGTAGCCAGAACCCGATAAAGGTCCACTGCAGCCGGGCCGGGAGCAATGCCGGTTCGATGCTGACCACAATCGAGGTCGATCAAGACTTCGAGCGTAATCCCCTCCCGCCCGAGGGCCTCCGACAACGACCTCGCCACCTCAGCATCATCCACGACGGTCGAGAATCGAGTCTTGGGAAACGAGGCAGCCAGCCGAGCCAGCCGCCCAGCGCGCGGACCGACGGGTTGATAGGCCAACAGCACGTCCGGAGCGCCCGCCACCGCGCACATCTCCGCCTCGGCGATGGTGGCCGCTTTGAACCGAGTAATGCCTAGATCGAGATGCCACTGGACGATCTGCGGGAGCTTGTGGGTTTTGATGTGCGGCCGGAGCCGATCTACCCCTCCCGCCTGAGCAACCATCCGTCGGAGATTGGCAACAACGCGTTCCTCGTAGACCAGAAGCGCAGGAGAATCGATGTCGTCCGGATGGTCGACTCGATACCAAGGAGTAGGTGTCTCGGACATGGAATGAAAAAAGGGGGGACGCGAGCCCCCCCTTGGTCGAGTGTTAGGTTACTTCCACTCCAATTCAAAGATCGCTTCGATCTCCACCGCGATATTGCCCGGCAGCGAGCCCATGCCCACCGCGCTGCGAGCGGCGATGCCGTTCTCCGGACCCCACACCTCGGCGAACAGCTCACTGCAGCCGTTGATCACCGCGGGATGCTCCTTGAAGTCTGGAGTGCAGTTCACCATGCCTAGCACCTTGATGACTCGCTTGACGCGATCCAAGCTGCCCAACTGCGAACGCAAGGTGGAAAGAATTCCCAGACCCACCTGTCGGGCAGCGGCCTTGCCTTGATCAACGTTCAGATCGGCACCGACGCGCCCCACAATCAGGGTCTTGTCCGTGCGCAGGGGGCCATGTCCGGAGACATAGGCCAAGTTCCCCGATATCACCAAGGGCTTGTAGACCGCCACCGGTTTGGGAGCGGGAGGCAAATCCAACTTCAGTTCCGCAATACGTGCTTCAGCATTCATCACAGCATCATCAGCAAGTTCCCCTCAGGTCCTGCAAGCCTTTTGTGGACGATCAGTCGAGACGCTTGACGCGAACGTTCTTGTAGCGAACCACGCTCTTGGGGTCGTGCGCCTGGAACGCGAAGGTTCCGCTGCTGAGCTTGCGCTCGAAGTCCTTGCCCGCGACGGCACCTGCAGGTTCATTGTATTCGAGCACCGTCTTGCCATCAATCTTCACCGTGACCTTGTTGCCCTTCACGATGATATGCTGAGTCCACCACTTGTTGTCCTGAGCCGGCGTCACTCCGATGCTGGCCAGACCGTATAGACTGCCCGTCTTGATCCAATCGCCCTGGGTCACATTGACCTGGCACTCAAAACCGCCCTTCGGCCAGCCCGATTCCTGATACTTGGTGTGGAAATAAATCCCACCGTTCGAGCCGGGTTCCGTCATGACGTCCACCTTGAACTCGAAGTCCTTGAACGGCTTTTCATCACCGACGTAAAAGGCGTGCGAACGATTCCCCTGCGCCACCAAAGCGCCGTCCTCAATCCTCCACGACTTAGCCTGCTCGTCGCCCAATTTCCATCCGGTCATCGACTTGCCGTCAAAAATGGTCTTGAAACCTTCTTCCGAATCCGCGGCCGAAAGGGGAAGAATTGCGCAGCTCAGGGCCGCCAAGGTGAGACAAAAGTATTTCATAGTAGTGATGTGATGTATGTCGGAGGATTGTGGTGAGCTGGACTGAAATTGCAATGCGGAACTGACCGGCGTAACTCAGGGTGCCAAATGACGAGTCCACCATTGGAGAAGCTCCGGTCCAGCAAAAATCCAGACCGTGGCCGCCAGCGCAATATAAGGACCGTACGGAATCTTGCTGGACCACTCATGCTTGCGAAAAAGAATGAGAATCAATCCCACCAGCGCTCCCACCACAGAGCTGGCCATCAAGCCAAAGACCGCTCCTTTCCAACCCAGAAAGGCACCAATCGCCCCCAGAAACTTCACATCACCAAAGCCCATCGCTTCCCGAGGCAATTCAAGGCTGTCGGTGATCACCTTGAGCTCGGTAACTTTCTCCGGATCGAACGTGTCCGGCCCAATCAATAAGCGACTCTGGGACAGCCGAACGTCGACGTCCTCCCAGGTTTTCCCCAGCGCCCGCGCCCGCTTGGCCTTCAGGCGAATCTCGTCGGACGGCCGATAGAATATCTCCTCATATGCGGTCTCATCCTCCCCAATCTGCACGCCGCCTTCGCTAAAGGTCACCTCCGTGTCCGGGTCGAGCTTGATCTTCTGCTTGCCGAACAAGAGTTTTCCCAAGCGCAGGACGGCATAGGTGATCCCCCATCCGACTGCCGCCCCCAGCACGGCTTGCAACAAACCCATAGCCAACCTGGTTTCCCCATGGAGTTGAGGTACCCACATGGACATCACACACCCAGCGCCAATGCCGCCGAGGGTAATCTCATCGGGAATAATGAAGTGTTCGAAGTCAATGAAGGTGGCGACGATGAAACCGGACAAGAGCAGACACAACGCCAGCGAAACCCCCACCGATGAATGACCCCATTTAATCCAGGTGCAGCAAAACGCGATGCCGGTCAGCAGCTCGACGCCAAAGTAGCGCGGCGAGATCGGAGCTCTGCAGTTCGCGCATCGCCCCCTCAACCAAAGCCAAGTCACCAGCGGCACATTGAGGTACCAGGGAATGCTGTATTGGCAGTGCGGACAATGCGAAGGAGGCGAGATCAGGCTCTGATCCAATGGCATCCGATGAATGCAAACATTGAGGAAACTGCCCACGATGCATCCGAAGACGAAGAAGACCAAGGTCCAGAAGCCAAACGGCACTTCCGACCAAAGCTCACGATCGAACACCGCCGGCACAGCTGCCAGGTTGATGATTGAATTCATCCGTAGATCTGTTGCTTGAGCGCCATGTGCATGGCCTCAATGGGTGCCGGGCGTCCACTCCACAGCTCCAAAGCACGCGCGCCTTGATAGAGGAGCATCCCAAGTCCATTCGCGGTCCGGCACCCCCGGCGCCGGGCCTCGGCTAAAAATGGTGTTTCCGCCGGACGATAAATCATATCGTAAGCCGCACCCGCTTGCTGAAGGTCAAACCGAGCCAGATCCACCGGAAGACTATCCGAAGCCTTTAATCCCAAAGATGTTGCATTCAAGACTAAATCCACCTTCCCGGAGGGATATCCCAGAAAAACCTGGGTAGCGGGGAACCGACGCGCAATCTCCTCGCGCAAGGGCCCGAGCTTGGATTCGGTCCGATTGACTAGATGAAGCTCAGCAGCTCCGGCGCTAGCCAGTCGGAGAGCCGCGACCCTCCCGGCGCCTCCAGCACCGAGGAGGACCACCCGCAGGCCGGATGCCCTCAGGCCCAGATCGTCTTCCAAGGACCGCAGAATCGCATCGGCATCGGTATTGAACCCAACCGTACGGATGCGGTCGGGAATCACCGCCCCGAAGCGACCCAAGGGCAGCCACTCGCCTGATTCATTCTGCGCCTCGAATCGAACGGTATTGACCGCGCCCCACTCCCGCGCGGTGAAATCCAATTCATCCATCAGATCGAGCGCCAAAAGTTTGTGGGGAACGGTGAGGTTGAGACCGAGAAACCGCATCGCCCGGCAACCCTCGATCGCCTCGCGCAGCTGCGCTGGCGGCACTTCAAAGGCCAGGTATCGCCAGTCCAACCCAAGCGCAGCCAAAGCCGCATTGTGCATGGCCGGGGAAGCGGAATGCCGGACCGGCTGGCCAAAAACGGCACAAAAGCGGGTGGTGGCTGCGATCGCATCGGTTGAATTCATCGACACGCGGCGACTTATAAGAGATGCCCACGGGCTCAGGAAAGCCCATTCTCAAGCGGGGGAATGCCCGGGGTGTGATTATTGCAGCAGCTGGACGGTCCGCTTTTCGCGGGCGCTGACCACGGCGGTATCAATGATCTGCTGGCCGATCCTTCCGATCGCCACCGAGACCGGCCCCTCCACCGGCTGCCCCTGGGCGAGGCAATGAACCATGTATTGGACTGGATCCTGAAATGGCGCCTGGACTGGGTCGGCTTCGACACGATGGCACTCCGGCTTCTGGCGGGTTTGAACGGTGACAAACGGATCGTAGTTCCAGGCCGAGACCGTCCCCTCGCTGCCCACCACCACAAACCCGCACTTGGGCTGAGTCTGGGTAGTCCAGGGATCCGTGAAGGTGCCCCAGCGCGTTTCGAACTTGGACAGGCCGTGGGCGTACCGAGCGATGATCACGCTGTGCTCATCCACTTCCAAGCCGGCGGGCTCATCCACCACACAGGTTACCTCGATGGGCTTGCGCGCCCCCTGGAACCAGGTGGCTAGCGTAGTTCCGTAGCCAGCATAGTCCTGGAGCGATCCACCACCGGCCGCTCGTTGGTAGAACCAGCTCTTCGGCTTCTCGGCCTGAACCTCAGCAGCCGTCTTCTCCAACTTGTCAGCCCCATGCCAGAGCGGACCTCGGTTGCCGCCGTACGAATGAACTTCCAAAACATCTCCGATGGTCCCCTCGTCGATCAGTCGCTTTACCGTCCGGATTCCTGGATCCCACGCCAACGGCCAGTTGATCATGAGCGATTTGCCCGACTTGGCCATGGAGGCCACCATCGCGTCGGCCTCCGCCAACGAACCAGCAAAGGGTTTCTCCACCATCACCGCGGCGCCATAAGGTGCCACCTTGGCTGTCCATTCGCCGTGCTTCGCGGCCGCGGGACAGAGAATCACCAAGTCGGGGCGGGTTTTCTCCAGGCAGGCCCGGTAATCGGTGAAAACCCGATCGGCCCCCAAGCTGAAATTGCGCGACGCCTCAACCATCCGCTCCGGATGCTCATCGCTGATGCCAACGATCTCCGCTTCCGGATGATTGGCCGCCATGCGCAACAGATCGCCCATGTGGAAGTGATCGAAATTAATGCCCGCAATTTTCCAGCGTTTCATAGAATATAGAACGGCTGATACATGACCTGCCCGGACTCGGAGTGTCGAGCCGTTTCTGCAGTCCCGCCTGAGGTGACAACCTTAGGATTCCGGACCCCACACACGCTGAGGGCTGAAAGCCCGTCCCGTCGGGGGGCGCGACCCGCTGAATTCGGCCATAATCTCGCCTGGTTTTCGTCACACCCCCTGCCCCCCCACAAAGATGGGTATTTTCTTTCTCCTCCGAGCGGTTCAGTATTTCGGCGAAATGCAGCTGGCCCGACTCAACCTCTTGCGCCCCCGATCCCATCGGAAGCAGGTCAGACCGTGGACTTCCCGCCCGACCGGATATCGGAACCGTATCGCCGCCCAACTCCGAAGCTGTTTCTCCGTGTGGAGCTGCATCTGGATGATCGGGAGTGGGTTGACTTTGGCCAATGCAAGCGAGCCGACCGCGAAAGCCTCTCGCAGCTCCGGCGCAGGCGATTGGTGGTCTCTCCGCCCGCTGCTGAGACCAGCCATCCCCTCGGTGGACGCGGGTCCAAACGAAATTGCCAACCCCATCGATGCCTTCGTCCTCGCCAAACTCAAAGAAAAAGGACTTCGCCCGGCCCCGGAAGCCGACCGCCTCACGCTCATTCGCCGGGCGTACTTCGATCTGATCGGATTGCCACCCCGCCCTGCGGACGTCGAGGCGTTTCTCGCCGATCCCAACCAGAATGCTTACCCACAACTCATAGATCGCTTGTTAGGTTCCTCGGCGTATGGGGAACGTTGGGCTCGTCATTGGCTGGATGTGGTTCACTACGGCGAGACGCATGGCTATGACAAAGACCAGCCCCGTCCCAACGCCTGGCCTTATCGCGACTACGTCATTCGGAGTTTCAACCAGGACAAGCCCTATGCGCGCTTTGTCCAGGAACAGCTGGCGGGCGATGTACTCTTTCCCGGCAGCCGCGATGGATTTGAAGCCTTGGGTTTCATCTCGGCCGGCCCATGGGATCTGATCGGGCATGCAGAGGTCCCCGAGTCGAAGATGGACGGCATGGTGGCTCGGCATCTGGACCGCGATGACATGGTGGCGAACACCATGCAAACCTTCAACAGCCTGACGGTACAGTGCGCGCAATGCCACAACCACAAGTTCGATCCCATCGCCCAGGAAGACTACTATCGGCTGCAAGCGGTGTTCGCGGCCGTCGACCGAGCAGACAAGAAGTATGACATCGACCCGGTCGTGGGGCAGAAGCGCCGGAACCTGACTTCAGAACAGTCCTCGCTCGCGGGTCAAAAGAAGGAGCTCGAGGCCAAGATTCTGCAGCGCGCCGGCCAGCCCTTGATCGAACTGGACCAGCGAATTGCCGAGCTGGAAAAACTTAAGAAGACCAGCGCCGCCGCGGGTTACCACAGCCTCATTGAGAGCAAACCGGACGTAACCAAGTGGGTGCAGATCGACATCGGCCGCGTGGCCTCCCTAAATCACGTCGTGCTACATCCCTGCCATGACGACTTCAACGGCATCGGGAATGGCTTCGGCTTCCCCGTTCGGTTCCAGGTCGACGTCTCCAACGATCCCGACTTCGGCAGCAATGTCACTCGAATCGCCACTCACACCCAACAGGATTTTCCAAACCCCAAGCTGAAGGGGCTGAGGATCGAGGCAAAGGACCAATCCGCACGCTATGTCCGGGTCACGGCCACCAAGCTCGCACTCCGGCAGAATGATTACATCTTTGCCTTGGCTGAACTCAACGTCATCACTGCTGAAGGAACCAACGCCGCCTTGGCTGCGAAGGTTTCCGCCCTCGATTCCATCGAGGCCGCGCCCCGCTGGCAAAAGTCCAATCTGACCGACGGCTGGCAGCCAGGGGCCGCACCCGCCGAGGTCGGCGATCTGGCCTCCATCCGCCAACAACGAGACGCGTTGATCGCTGGCGCCACCTCATCTGCGGACCAATCGACATTGTCGGATTTGGACCGGAAGCTGGCGAGCCTGAAGGCTGACTTGGACAAGCTTCCTCCCCAAAGCACGGCCTACGTCGGCGCCGTCCATACCGGCGGGGGGGCTTTCACCGGCACCGGGGCCAAAGGCGGCAAGCCCAGAGTCATTCGCGTCCTGAGCCGAGGGAGCATCCAAAACCCAGGTTCGGAAGTGGGACCGGGAACGCTGCGTTGTCTGCCTGAGCTTCCGTCCCAATTCGACCTCCCGCCAAACCATTCGGAAGGCGAGCGTCGAGCCGCCTTGGCAGAATGGCTCACTCGCCGCGACAACCCGCTGACCTGGCGATCGATCGTGAACCGGATTTGGCAATACCACTTCGGCCGAGGACTGGTGGAGACGCCCAATGACTTCGGGCGCATGGGGGCGCTCCCCACGCATCCCGAACTCCTAGACTGGCTCGCCGTCGAATTTCGCGACGAAGGTCAATCCCTGAAGAAGCTCCACCGGCTCATCGTCAGCAGCGCCACCTATCGCCAAAGCTCGGCCAGCCAACCTGAGTTCGAGAAGCTGGACTCCGAGAATCGCTATCTTTGGCGGGCCAGCCGTCGCAAGTTGGAGGCGGAGGCTATTCGCGATGCCGTGCTGTTCGTCTCCGGAAAACTAAACCCGCAAATGGGAGGCCCCAGCTTCAAAGACTTCGTGATCGATAAGCCTGAGCACTCCCCACACTACGAATACCATCTCCACGATCCGGAGGATCCAAAATCGCATCGGCGGTCGATCTATCGATTCATCGTCCGATCCCAGCAGCAGCCCTTCATGACCACCCTCGACTGCGCCGACCCGTCCATGCAGGTGGGCAAGCGGAACGAGAGCCTGTCTCCGCTTCAAGCCCTGGCCATGCTCAACAACTCCCTGATGCTGACGATGTCGAAACACTTCGCCGCGAAGCTGGAAGCTCAACCCGGGGACGCCGCCGCAAAGGTTCGCCTCGCTTACTACGAGGCGATGGGGCGCCCCCCAACCGCAGCGGAAGAATCGACCCTGATTACCTACGCTCAGGAGTTCGGCCTCACTCAGCTGTGCCGCGTGATCTTCAATCTAAACGCCTTTTCGTTCGTCGACTAAGCCGATTCTAGAAGTATGAACTCAACCCATTCTTCGCCCTGGCATCGGCAAGACAAAGCCGGCTCATCCGCCACGTCCGGAGGGGAGCATTCTCGACGCGAGTTTCTCTGGCGCTCCGGTGGAGGCTTGGGTGGCATCGCGTTGTCAAGCTTGCTGGGTACAGAAGGACTGCTCGCCTCAGTCGTCGGGGACAAGGGGCCAAGCTTGCCTCCCGGACGCCCCCACCATCCGCCCCGCGCCAAGCGGGTAATCCAGCTGTTCATGGGCGGGGCCGCCAGCCATATCGATCTTTTCGATTTCAAACCCGAGCTGATCAAACGCAACGGCCAGAAGAGTGATTTTGGTGAACACGTCGAGGCCTTTCAGGATGGCCTCGGCCCCTGGATGGAACCGGTCTGGCCATTCAAGCCCTACGGGCAATGCGGAAAAATGCTGGGGGACACCGTTTCCGAGCTGGGCAAGGTGGTCGACGAGATGGCCTTCGTCCACAATCTGGTCGGGAAGACGGGAGTGCACAGTCAGGCGACCTATCTGCAGTCCACCGGATTTCAACTTCCGGGTTTTCCCGGCATGGGAGCCTGGGTCAGCTACGGACTCGGCAGCATGAACGACAATTTGCCCACCTTCGTGGTGCTGCCCGATCACCGTGGGTTCGCCTCAAACGGGCCCAAGAATTGGGACTCAGCGTTCCTGCCCGGCCAACATGCGGGGACCATGATTTATCCAGGCCAGGAGAATCCCATCGCGGATCTCTTTCCCGGCAAGGCCGGGCGCTTTGTAACCCCGCCGAGCGAAGCCGCCGCCCATCAGGTCATGGCCCGCTTGAACCGCGCGCATGCCGCCACTCGGGAAGGCGATGCACGACTCGACGCGCGCATCCGCAGCTACGAACTCGCGGCACGAATGCAGCTGGCCGCGCCCGAAGCGATGGATATCTCGAAGGAGCCGGACTACCTCCTCAACCTCTATGGCATCCAACGCCATCCCCCAACCTGGCCCAAGGAAATCAATCCGGAGGAAGAGATGGATTACTTCGGTCGCAAATGCCTGGTGGCCCGCCGACTCATCGAACGTGGTGTCCGCTTTGTGCAGATCTGGAGCGGGAACGACAATGGGTTTCCCCGCCGCAACTGGGACTCGCATGAAGACATCCGCCGCGACCATGGCCCTCTGTCGATGGGATTCGCCCGCGGTGCCTCGGCACTGATCCAAGATCTGAAGCAGCGGGGTCTTCTCGACGACACGCTGATCCTCTGGACTACCGAGTTCGGACGCATGCCCAGCTCCCAAGGCGGCAAAGGGCGCGACCACAATCCTTACTGCTTTACCAACTGGCTCTGTGGGGGCGGGATCAAAGGAGGCGTGACCGTTGGAGAAAGTGACCAGTGGGGCTACAAACCGCTTCATCGAAACAGCCCATCGACGGTTTACGACATCCATGCCACCATCCTGCATCAGCTCGGCATCGACCACACCAAGCTCACCTTCCGCAGCAACGGCGTGGACCGCCGTCTCACCGATGTTCACGGCGAAGTGATCCAGGGACTGCTAGTCTAAGCCTGGAAGCTGTCGCAAGTGAGGTGAGAGTCGGCCTGAATTTGGCGAAAATCTCCCAGCGATAGTGCAGGCTTTCAGCCCTTCACGTGTGTGCGACGAGGGAACCTGGGGCTGTGGGCCCCAGGCTGGAATGGTGCTGGGCCTGTGGCCCGCCGAGATCGAACAGCCTCGATCATCCCTACGAGTCTGAGCCCAACACTCTAGGCTGGGGTCGCAGCGAGCCGCTGACTCATGGCCCGTGAGCACCTACGGTGCGTCCCATACCAGCCTGGGGTGACAACCCCCAGGCAACCATCCACCCTCCCATCAAGCGCTGAAGGCTCGAGATTCGGCCACCGGGTGCGCCCCGACTTCACCCTTATCTCACCCACTTCAAATCCCCGCCCCCCAGCCTCCGACAATTGTCTGAACTCCTTCCAGTCGCTTTTTGTTCACCCAGAGCGTCCGGTGGATAAGAACAGCCATTTTCTGGAAGCGCGCCCGTCGAGTTTAACCTGACTTTCTCTCCTTCTCGGGCGTCCACGAGCCAGTTGCTGCGGCTATAGCGCTTGGCCCCATTTGTGCTGGGGAGACCCGATCATTCATCCGCATCGAACTGCACAGGCTCAGCAACCATGAAACGAATTGGAATCCTGACCGCTGGTGGAGATACCCCCGCGCTCAACGCGACCATTCACGGCGCCGTCACCCGAGCCAATCAACTTCGCGTTGAGATCATCGGGCTTATCAAAGGCTTCAACAGCCTGTTCAACCCTCGCACACCGCACGTACATCTCAATCCTCTCTATCAGGAGCTACCTGAACTGGATCCCACCAAAGGAGGCACCCTGATCGGTTCCTCACGCGACTATGTCGATCCAAATGATCACGAAAGGCTGGACGCCATTGTCGCCCGCCTGAAACGTCTCGGGATCGAAGGGCTGATCTGCATCGGCGGCGACGGAACCCTTAACGGACTACAGCCGCTCGCCGATCGACTCCCGACGGTATTGGCACCTAAGACAATCGACAACGATCTCGGGTTAAACTATGCCAGCGAGCCCGACGAGTTTGCGCGGGTGGCGGACCCCGCCGCCAAAGGCGGATTTCGTTACAAAAGGGTCGAGGCTCGGGCGGTGTTTGATCTGGAGAACATCGTCAACTATGCCACGCCGGGATACGCAACCGCAGTGTTTGTCTCAGCTCAAGGCGTCGAACGCATTCGCACGACCGCGGAGAGCCACCGGCGTATAGCGATCGTTGAGGTGATGGGACGACACTCAGGCTACATCGCCCTGGGATCGACTTTCGGACGACCGGACATCGTTCTCGTCCCGGAGCAACCGCTCGACCTCGAGCGGCTGGTCGAACGAGTCAAACACATCTACGACCAACAGAAGAATGTGGTCATCGTGTGCGGTGAAGGGATCGTGGATGAGCAGGGCCGCGAGCTGGGTGCCGAGACCAAATCAACCGACCCGGCGGGCAATGTGGTACTCAGCGGAGCCTCCGAAGCCTTGCGAGGACGGCTGATTCAAATGATTGGCGATCGCTACTTTCAGCTCTATCGACGCGGGGAATCGGCGCGTGAGGCGATCTTCACCCGGAAAGTCGGACATACCCAACGCGGCGGACGCCCTATTCTATTCGATCGCTTTTACGCGGCACAGCTCGGAGCCAAAGCCGTGGAGATGCTGCTCGAGGGGCGCAACAACTCGGTCTCCATTTTGCAGTACAACTCCAGCAAAGGCTTCCACGTGGAAGGATTTGACGCCAACCGCTTCCGGGATCGATGGGGAATCATCCACGCGCGGTCGATGCATCCGTCACTCTACGATTCCAAGATGATGAAACCCTCCCGATTGGGGATCGAGTATCTCCTCCCGATCTTTACCGACGCCATCGGAGAGGACGACATGGAACATCTGCGTCACACCCTCTTCGCCGCCGGCAACCTCACTCAGCCCTATCACTCCATCAACACGGATGTGAACAAGCGGATTCGATACCTGGAAGAAGCGCCTTGATCGCCCGCGAATCGTCACCAAGGGAGGGAGAGCCCTGACCGCGAAGCGGTCCACACGGGGTAGGGCGAGATTTGACCGCGACGCGGTCCGACGAGGTTTATAGTTCTGATTTCCACTCGAGCCCTGAAGGGCCCTGGGCGGCCGAACGGGAAGGGGCCGCGTCCTGGAGAGCCGATGGAGTGACGATCACCTGTCGGCCCTCGCGGAGTTACCCCCTTGGTTATCCCGAGCCTGGGGCAGGAATGGGCTCGAGCGGAGTCTCGCCCTACCGCCGTGACGATCACCCGCCCCCCCCAGCTCAGCGGTCGACAAACGGTTTCGACTGGAGGAGTATCCGGCTCGTCATGAACCCTCATGGAAAACGGATCGCCCGCCGACTGCGTTATTGGACGCTGGTCGCAAGCCTGCTGACCTGCCTCAACCTCCAGGCCCAACCGTCACGCGGCTATTCAATCCCGATCATCGACCTCTCAGGGGAAACCCAGCGGCAGGTGATCGTCGACCGAGAGCCCGGCCAATACTTGGGGCATCCTACCACGGTGCTCCTCGAGGATGGAAAGACCCTGCTGTGCGTCTATCCGAAAGGGCATGGCCGTGGACCGGTTCTCTACCAGCGGAGTACCGACGGCGGCCTCTCCTGGAGTGGACGTCTCCCGACGCCAAAAAACTGGGAGACCAGTCTAGAAACCCCCACGATCCACCGGGTCGTGGATGCCGCCGGCAAGAAAAGGCTAATCCTCTGGTCAGGCCTACACCCTGCTCGGCTCGCCATCAGCGAGGACGATGGCCGCTCTTGGTCCGAACTCAAGCGTGCGGGCGATTGGGGAGGCATCGTCGTCATGGGTTTCGTCGAGCCAGTTAAGACGGGGCCAGGGCATTACCTCGCCATGTTCCACGATGACGGACGCTATTTTACGGAAAAGCCCGCCCCGAAGAAACCCGTCGAGTTCACGTTGTTTCAGACCAAGTCCACCGATGGCGGGCTCACCTGGGGAGCTCCGGAGACCGTCTGGAAGGGAACCAACGTTCATCTCTGCGAGCCCGGCCTCATCCGCTCACCCGATGGCAAACAACTGGCTGTGTTGCTGCGCGAGAATCTGCGTCGCAAAAACTCCCACGTCATCTTTTCAACCGATGAGGGAAAAACGTGGACGGAACCCCGAGAGCTGCCGGGCGCACTCACCGGCGACCGTCACACAGCAAAGTATGCTCCCGATGGACGTCTCTTTGTCAGCTTCCGCGACACCACTCTTGAGTCTCCAACTCGCGGCGATTGGGTCGGCTGGGTAGGGACCTACGAGGACATTGTCACCGGCCGAGAAGGCCAATACCGGGTTCGCCTGATGGACAATACCAAATCGGCGGATTGCGCCTATCCCGGGGTTGAATTATTGCCGGACGGAACCATGGTGACCACCACGTACGGCCACTGGACCACCAATCAGCAGCCCTACATCGTCAGCGTGCGGCTGAAGCTGTCGGAGCTCGACGATCGATCGCGGCCGGCGTCTTCCAAACGCCGCTAGCCCCACTTGAGCACCAACGGTGCGTTTTATCCCAGCCTGGGGGTGACAACCCCAGGTAAACATCCCTCCTCTCGTCGAGGGCTGAAAGCCCGGCATAGGGACGCCGAGTCCGTCGCGACTTCATCCCCTTTCTCACCCACTTCAAATCCCACCTCCGACCATACCCTACCCTCTTTGACTTGCGCGGCTGGAAGGCTCAGAGGCTTGATAGCTCCTGAAAAGCACGCACCCTTCCGCGTTCCCGCAGTTTCCGCACCTTACAATCGCCGTGGCATCGCGCCGACGATGTTGCTGCTAGGGTCAATTCTCGCCTCGACCTCAAGCGGGTTCTGGCTACATTGTGCGTTGACACTCGAACGGAAACCCTTTTCTTTGGGCGCGTCCAAACGGAAATCCGTGGGTACCGTTCGTTCGACAGAATCTAAGCGTCACGTGCATTTTATGAATACTGATTTCTCGAAGGCTATGCTCATCGCCGGCTGCGCCTCCCTCGTTCTGGCATTCTCAAGCTCGGCGGCGGATGGCCAGCCAACGGTCCCCCTCGCTCTCAAGCTCCCGCTGCACACCCTCAAAGGCACCCCGCAAGACCTGCCCAAAGGGCCAAATGTCGAACCTCTTTCCGACACAGCACCCACCCCCCTCCAGGTGCCCAAGGACGTCAAAAACGTCGCCGCCGGGAAGACGGTCACCAGCAGTGTCGATCCGTTTCAGGGCGAACTGAAGCAGTTGACCGATGGCAACAAGGAGCCGGTCGATGACGACGCCGTGGAGTTCAAGAAAGGCACCCAGTGGGTGCAAGTGGACCTGGGAGAGCCCTTTGCCATCTATGCCATTGCGATGTGGCATGACCATCGATATGTGCAGGCGATCCGCGATGTCATCCTGCAGGTTTCGGACGATCCGGAGTTCAAGACGGGAGTGACCACTCTCTACAACAACGACACCGACAACACCTCGGGTCTGGGAGTCGGAACGGATCGCGAGTATTTCGAAATGGAGTACGGGCGTGTTGTGCCGGCCAAGGGGATCAAGGCTCGTTATGTCCGCGGTTACAGCCGAGGCAGCAACCAGTCGGCCCTCAACTGCTGGCAGGAGATCGAAGTCTACGCCTTGCCGGCCAAATGAACCGCTGGAGTGCGCTGGCGGCCCTCTTCGCCGTGCTGGCAGCGCTCGCCTTGCGGGTTCCGAAACTCGAGACCAGACCGCTTCACAACGATGAGGCGGTCAACGCGGTCAAGCTCAGTGAACTTTGGGAGAAAGGTAGCTATGCCTACGATCCCGATGAGTATCATGGCCCGAGTCTTCATTACGCGAGCCTCCCATTTCTGTGGCTCAGCGGAACCCGCTCGGCCAACGAGCTTTCCGATGCCACGCTCCGCTGGGTCACCGTGGCGTTCGGCGTAGCCCTCATCCTTCTCCTATTACTGCTGGTCGACGGTATCGGACGCCCAGCAGTCGCCTGGGCCTCACTCTTCATCGCGATCTCCCCCGCGATGGTTTTCTACAGCCGCTATTTCATCCATGAAATGCTGCTCGTGTTCTTCACCGCCCTCACTCTGGGAGCAGGATGGCGCTATAGCCAGACGCCCTCTGCACTGTGGGCCCTGATCGCCGGCGCAGGTCTAGGGCTCATGTTCACCACGAAGGAGACCTTCGTTCTGACCTTGGCCGCCATGGGAATCGCGGGAGTTATTACCGCCTGGTGGGCCACGGGATCCATACCGAAGCTGAGGACGGTCTGGGCACAGTTCAGCCCCAGGCATGTTGCACTGGCGGTTGGAGCCACGTTGCTGATGTGGCTGCTCCTATTCAGCTCCTTCTTCACCCACCTTGAGGGGCTGCCGGATTCCATCCGCACGTATCTTCCCTGGCTGAAACGCGCCGGAGGACACTCGCCTCATATTCATCCCTGGTATTTCTATCTCGAGCGTTTGGCCTGGTTTCATTCAGCCAAGGGTCCGGTTTGGAGCGAGGGAACCATTCTGCTACTCGCAGCCATCGGGATCGGCGCATCCCTGTTTGCCCAACGGGCGTTGTTCCATCGGTTCCTCGCCCTCTACACCCTCACGTTGACGGGGATCTACTCCGCGATCTCCTACAAAACGCCGTGGTGCCTGTTGAACTTTTATTTCGGCATGATCCTGATGGCGGGAGTTGGAGCCGCTTGGCTTTGGCAACTGTTCCGATCCCGGATTCCGCAAGTGGTACTCAGCGTTGGAATGCTCTTGGCGGTCGTTCACCTCGCCGGGCAATCGTGGCTAGCGAGTTCCGAGTATGCGTCCGATCGGCGAACCCCCTACGTGTACGCCCAGACGGTGCCCGATGTCATGACCCTAGTGGATCGAGCCGAAGGGATCGGCAAAGTCGCGCCGACAGGGTACCAAACGGTCATCAAGATCATCGCTCCCGAGAGCGACTACTGGCCCCTGCCCTGGTATCTGCGCCGATTTCAGAACCTGGGGTGGTATGAAAAGCTTCCCGAGGATCCGTTCGCCCCGATCGTGATGGTGTCATCGAAACTGGATGCCCGGTTGGATGAACGTTCCGAGAAAAAGTGGATCATGGTGGGTCTGTCCGAGCTGAGACCCGGCAAGTTCTTCGAGCTCTACGTGGAGTTGGAGCTTTGGAAGAAGTATGTGGAGACATTGCCCAGGGATCGGGAGTGACGTGAAAATGCAAAGCCCGAGTTGTTGCTCACGGAGGCCTTCTCATCCGTGTGATCTGTGTGATCCGTGGGCAAACAAATCTTCTCAGACGGCATAGACAAAGAACTTGTACCAGCAAAAGTTCCACACCAGGCCGGCGGAGACCGCCATGGTCTTGCAGGTATTCCGCGAGATGAGATCGGGATCGACCGGACGCTTCAATCGAAGACGCCCCACGAGCGACAGCGCCATCCGCGTCGGTGCCTGCCAAATAGAGGTTGTCCAGTAGAGGACCAGATTCTGCAACACGAAGGCGGAGAAGGCAGTGGTGATCAAGAATCGCCCTGCCCGTCCGAGCCAGTCCTGCGCATCGGACTGGAACACGATCTGCCAGTTGGCCAGGAAGGACCAGATCATGGCGCAGGTCACGGAAACCAGGTTGGCAGGGATTCGCCGCCAGCCCAGCGCGGGACGGGTCAAGAGGTTGAAGACCAGGAAATCGATGGCCGTCGTCATCACCCCCACCAAGCAGAAAAGCAGGATCTGTTTGAGCGGCGTCATGGGCTGATGGCCGTCTGCAGGATAGAACTGGATCGAATCTCTGTGTGCCGGATCTGACCACCCAGATTTGCAGTCCACCCCATGAGTCCGCTCACAATGAGTGAAGCCGCCAGAAGCGTCGAGGTGAACCACGACGGAAGCTGTCTCCCTCCACGAAACCGAACTAATCCAACGAACGCGAAGATCCCGCTAACCAATACACTGGTGAAAGCAATGGCAGCGGCTTGGTCGTGCCGTTCGATGTGCGCTGCTGTCACACCAGGAAGCTCCTTGGCCGGGTCTTCCGAGGCTTCCCCCGTGAGGTAAACGGGTATGGTCATCAGGGCCACGATCACGAAGACTCCCATGGCGACACGTTTGACTTCCTCGCTTTTTCGCCAGAGGGCATAAGCCAGCAGGCCGACACCGAAGAAGGTCCCTACGACCGGGACATGGTTCAATGCAAGATGGAGATGGATTAGGTTCATCGCAGCGGTTGTTCCGAAGGGCAAACTAGCGCCGGGATGCAAAGATCCCTAGCAAATCTTTACACATTTCAGACCATCTCTTGGAATGGCGTCGACCGCATCCTCCATGAATGCCCAGCGTTTGGAAGGGTTGAGGGAGCCGCGGCGAGAAGCGCGCATGGACTATCGACGTGGTGAGGCCCTTATCGGGAGTAACCTGCTGTGTGGAGCGGAGCCTGGAGCCCTTGTGGGCTCAACAGAGTTTCTCCCTACCTGAGTGACGTTTCCAAATCAGTCCTGCCCGCCTGACGCTTTGTCATTGAGACCAAGTGCCACCCGGCTTTAGTCTTGGGTAACGTCTATGAGCTCCCCAACTTACCCCATCGCGTGGCTACTGACTTTCCTGATCGCGTGTGGTTCAGCCGCTGCGTCGAGGGCCTGGAGCGACCCGTTGCCGCCGGGGTGGAGCACCCGCGCGCCACGGGATGAAATACGCCCGGACTTCTCATTTAAACCCCAGGCTGGACCGAACCACACAGGAGTCTTTCGCATCAACCACGACCACCGCGAGGGGTTGGACGGGTGGTTCGAAACCTCTTTTCCGGTCACAGGCGGAGACTTCTACCGGTTTCAAGCCCTGCGCAAAACCAAGGGGGTAAAAGACCCACGCCGCAGTGCTCTAGTGAGGGTGCTCTGGAGGAACGACGCAGGCCAGTCGGTTCCCCCAGTTGACTCCGCGAGCGCGGAAGACGATCGACGCACGATCTGGATCGCGGAGCCAGAACATCCGGTCGATGGCACCACCGACAAGAACGGTTGGACGACGGTCGCTGGAACCTATCGTGCCCCTAACCAAGCCACTCATGCGGTGGTCGAACTTCATCTTCAATGGGCTCCGAAGGGGCGAGTGGAATGGAGTGACGTTCAGCTGAATAAGACTTCGGCTCCGGCCGCAAGACCGGTGCGCTTGGCCACGGTTCACTACAAACCAACGGGCAAATCGTCGCGTCAGAACTGCGAGGAATACGCATCGCTCATCGCCGAGGCGGCCCACCAGCGAGCAGACCTGGTCGTTCTGGGTGAAACGGTCCCGGCTGTGGGCATCAAGCGCCAGGTGGGCGAAATCGCCGAGCCTATTCCGGGGCCTACGACCGACTACTTTGGGCGGCTCGCTGCCAAGCATCGGCTCCACATCGTCCTAAGTCTCAATGAACGCGAAGCTCACGCCGTGTACAACACCGCGGTTCTCCTGGGGCCCGATGGCCATCTCGTTGGAAAATACCGGAAGGTGTGTCTACCGCATGGAGAAGTCGAAGCGGGTGTCGCACCCGGAAAGGACTATCCGGTGTTCGACACCAAACTGGGTAAGATCGGTTTGATGGTGTGTTACGATGGCTTTTTCCCGGAGGTCGCACGCGAGTTGACCAACCGAGGAGCTGAGGTCATCGCGTGGCCCGTGTGGGGATGCAACCCTCTCCTGGCCCAAGCGCGGGCCTGCGAGAACCATGTGTTCCTCGTGAGCAGCACCTACATGGACACGAAGGACGACTGGATGACTTCGTCCATCTTCGATCGAGCGGGGAAGCCCATGGCCACCGCCTCGAAGTGGGGCACCGTCGCTGTGGCTGAAGTGGATCTCGCGAAGCCTTATGTGGGTCCTTATAACCTAGGTGATTTCCGTTCCATGACCTTCCGCCATCGGCCCTAACCGGGAGGCTTGGGCACCTGCACCTGTAGGAGACAGGAGTCCAAGGTCAACCATTGAGGATACCGAGTTTAGGACCGCAATGGACGCAATGGACGCGAGGAAGAACCAGAGGAACAGTAACGGCTGTCGGCCCGGCCCATGCAAGTCCCGTCCCTCTTCGGATCCGTGTGGTCCGCGTCGTCCGCGGGCAATAGTTTCCCATTCCTCTTTCCGACGGCCCGTTCTCGAACCGTGTGGATCTTCCTCAAAACCAGCGGATGCAAACCCTGGAGGTGCAGTCCCCCCGCACGCAGTGCCTTCTAGCAGCCAACATCGCCGGCGCTATCCTAGGGTTTCTACACTTAACAACACCCGTGCCATCGCGCCGGCGGTGTTGGCTGCTACGCCACTGTCCATCCACCATCCACGACCAGGGTATGACCGGTGATCATACGAGCCGCGTCGGAGAGCAGAAAGACCACTGGGGCGGACATTTCCTCGGGCTCGGCCAGATCGCCCCGCAGAAGATTCATGGTCTTGACGGAATCTGCGAAGGCCTGGTTGTCACGCATCGCCTGCTCCGCCATGGCGGACCGAGTGACAGTGGGAGCTACCGCATTGACGCGGATTCGATGTTTCGCCCACTCGACAGCCATCGTGCGGGTTAAGTTGATCACGCCTGCCTTGGCACCACTGTAGGGTCCTCTGCCCGGCGCGCCGATTAGCCCTGCTTGCGAAGCGATACTGACAATACAACCACCCCCGCCTTGGGCGATCATCTGCTTGGCCACGGTCTGACTGCAGAAGAAAACGCTTTTGAGGTTGGCATCCAGAATCTGGTCGTAGAGGGCTTCGTCGTAGTCGAGAAGCGGGAGCTGCTTGTTGAATCCGGCGTTGTTCACCAAAGCATCGATGCGCCCAAAGTGAGCCACGGTCCTGGCCATGAACTCTCGAACCGACTCCACGGCGGTCACATCGAGAAAGTGGTGAAAGCACTCCCCACCCAAGGCTTGAACCTCCGTCGTTAGGGATTCCAGCTCAGGAACGGAGCGACTTCCCACCGCCACCTTGCCGCCCGACCTTACCACGTCGAGAGCGATTTGTCGGCCGATCCCCCGACCGGCTCCCGTGACTACGACCACCCGGCCGGGAAGCTCAAAGGAGGAAAGCGGTGGCACGGGAGAATCTCCGGAGTGAAGGGTTGAAGTCGCTCATAATGTTGGGAAGGACAGTGGACTAATGAGGCCTAAGCTCAAAGTGAAACCTTTTGGCAGAGCGGGACTCGACCGTGAGACGACGCTTCCGGCTCATCCCCCGTCTGGATTCTATTGAATCCACTTTACCCCTCGTTATGCCCGTTTGATCCCACGAGCGTGGCGGAACCTATGCCGATAGGTAGATTCCCTGCTAGATCGTCAACCCTGAGCTACCAAACTGTTTTATGAGTCGTACCCTGCCCCGCTGGTCAGATTCCGTGCCTCCCCGTTGGAACGGTTGCCTGCTCACCTTCCTGAGCTGCATCTCGGCCGCGTTCAGTTCGCTCGATGTCTCCGGAGCCACTCCCAGCATAGCCCGAATCTGGGACGAACGAGCTCTCTCCGCCATCCGTCAGGATACTCCGCATCCGCCGGCGCAAGCCCGCAATCTCTTCTCGCTGTCCGCGTGCATGTATGATGCGTGGGCCGCCTACGACACCAACGGCGCAGTCGGATTCGTCTATCGAGGGAAACACACTGCGACCGACATCACTGCCGCACGCCGAGAAGCGATTAGCTATGCGGCCTACCGCATTCTCCGGGAACGTCATGTCTACTCTCGCACGGCACCGGCGACGCTTTTGGCAGATGACGTCGAAATGACCGGCCTGGGCTATGACATCAATAACCAGAGCCGAGACACCGCGACACCAGCCGGCGTGGGGAATTCGGTTTATGACGCCGTGTCTGCCTGGTTTCTGAACGACGGAGCACGTCAGACCAATGGCACTCCCTATCCCACGGCAAATCCGCCGATCGCCTATCCGGACTATCCAGCGGCGCAAGGAGGCTACCGTTATGTCAACGATCCATTGCCGGCAGGCCTTTTCGGCGTGCAAGTCCAAGACGTCAACCGCTGGCAACGTTTGCAGATCGTCAATGCTGTGGACCAGAATGGCTTTCCCCAGGGCCCTATCCAAAACTACCTCGGA
The DNA here is from genome assembly GCA_016793885.1 of Verrucomicrobiales bacterium. Taxonomy (NCBI): domain Bacteria; kingdom Pseudomonadati; phylum Verrucomicrobiota; class Verrucomicrobiia; order Verrucomicrobiales; species Verrucomicrobiales bacterium. The sequence goes on along the minus strand of JAEUHE010000141.1, from coordinate 78,358 downwards.
GCACAGTGGATGGGAGTGAGGCCCTTTGCTGTAGGACGGGAAGACGCGTCCAAACCCTGGATCGATCCAGGCCCGCCGCCGCTGTTCGGAGGGGATTCTCATGCAGCGTTCATCGAGAATGTCGTCGAAGTCATCCGTCGCAGCAGTCAGCTCACCCCCGACGATGGGGTAACTATGGATATCTCCCCGGCTGCCCAAGGCAACAACACTCTCGGAAAGAATGATGGGACCGGGCGCTCGGTGAACCCGTTCACCGGACTACCTTACGTCCCCAATATCGCGAAACGAGGAGATTTTGCCCGCGCGCTAACCGAATTCTGGGCGGATGGACCTTCCTCCGAGACTCCTCCTGGACATTGGAACGCTATTGCAAACAATGTCACGGACCACCCGGCTCTGGTGAAGAAAATCGGAGGGACAGGTCCCGCCGTCGACGATTTGGAATGGGAGGTAAAGCTCTATTTCACATTAAACGCCGCGCTTCACGAAGCGGCTTGTGCGGCCTGGTCTGTGAAGAGGTATTACGATGGGTGGAGGCCGATCACCGCCGTCCGCTATGTGGGTGCCTTGGGACAGTCGAGCAATCCAACACTCCCCTCCTATCACCCGAGAGGCCTGCCCCTGATTTCCAATCTGATCGAATTGGTGACCGCCGCAACAGCCGGCACAGGTGGGCGTCATCGCGGCTTGCCGGTCGGGAAGATCGCTTTGCTCTCGTGGCCCGGTCAACCGGCAAACCCGCTGACGACCCACCAAGGTGTCCGGTGGGTTCCAGCCGAGGCCTGGACAACGTATCAGCGCAGTAACTTTATCTCCCCTGCATTTCCAGGGTACATCTCAGGCCACAGTACTTTCAGCCGTTCGGCCGCCGAAGCCATGGCTGCGATAACGGGGAGCGAATACTTCCCCGGCGGCATGGGATCTTACACCATCACCGAGCTCATCAATGAAAAAGGACCTTCCGAGCCCGTGACTCTTCAATGGGCGACTTACTTTGATGCCGCGGATCAAATCGGACTCTCGCGGATCTGGGGAGGAATTCATCCTCCCGCCGACGATATCGCAGGACGGATCACCGGCGCCGCCTGCGGCCAGGCAGCCTGGGAACTTGCCCGGCGCTATTTCGATGGTTCGGTGACGGAGTCTCCGCTGAACCTCCGGTTGGACTCAGTGACGAGTTCGAGCCACCGAATTCGCTTTCAAACGGTTCGCGGGCTCTACTACCGCCTTCAATCGACACCCGATCTCTCCAATCCGTTCGCGGACGAACCCGGCCAATCGGGGCAGGCGAGGGAGGCTTCCGTCACACGCACCAATGCATCCGCCACTGGAAAGCGCTTCTATCGAGTCAAGGTGGGAAGTCTGCCTTAAGGGCCCGCTTCTACTTAAGCTGGGACTCAGCGAGCTTGGCTTCGAATTTCGATGCAGGAAAGCGGTCGGAGTTATTTTTCCCGATGTAGCGAAACAACTCCTTGCCTGTTCCGTCCAGAACCACGAGGGCCGGGTAGTGCACAAACTGGCCGTGGAATTTGTAGCCGTCGGGAATCTCGAATTGCTCGGCCAGCTTGGCGCCGGGGTCTCGGTAGATCGGGGGCAGCTCAGGCAGGCCATCCTTTGAAATCTTCTTGGCCCAGGCCTTGATCTCAAACGGGCTGTCGGGTTTGAGGAAAACGTGAATCACCTCTGCCTGCTTGCTCGCGAGGACGGCGTAGTCATGAGTGTATTTCAGACAGTGGGGACACTCGGTCTTGAGCAAGAAGTGCAGCGCGACGATCTTTCCCTTGTTTTCGGAGAGACGGAACTTCGAACCGTCGAAGACAGACTCCACGGTGAAATCCTTGGGATTGTCCGCCTGAGCGATGAAACCCACCGCCAGCAGGGCGAGTAGGATGGAATAAAATCGGTAGTTCATTGGATGTTTCATTAAAGGTCGCGTTTAAGTCGTATCTCCACTTCGCGATCTACATAACTCCACTCCTCTGAAATGCGCAACCTTTCAAGAGTTTGATCGAACACGGCGACATCCTTTGCCGCAAACTCGAACCAGGTGATAAAATCAAATGGTTCGGCTTCGGAGAGATCTCGGCAATGGTGAAGTCGACGCGCAATGGCCGGTAGGGCGTCGAGACCTATCTGCGTGTGGTGAGACTTCGCTTCGAAGATCTCCCGCCGCTCGTCCTGGGTAAGCGCCCACCATGCCGCATTCTTTCGTATCGGAATCAGCACGGCACAATCGGCCTCGGGTCGACCCAGGGCTGGCTGGGACGCCTGCAATTGCTGTTTCTCAGACCGGGTCACGTAACGGTCATTGCTTGTGACGCCGCGTAGAACCCATTTTTTCTCATCATTCCCAGGCAGGACTGAGCCCGCACTGACGCTGACCGCTTCGACAGCTGGCAGCCCCTCCCCAATCACCGCCCGTGAGCCCATCAATCGCCACAAACCTTCGCGGCCACCAGCGAATGAAAAAAGACGAGGATTCGGGTTCATAGCCTTCCTACCGAAGGCACGATGACTCAAGTTTAGTGGGGTTCAAGACCAAAGCTCACTTTGTCGGCAAGGCCCGAACCCGCAGGGGTTCTCGGCTTCGGCATCAGGACCTCACGCGAACACGTGAGGAGCCCCTACAACTTGTCTAGTGCCCATTTTTGAGGTAAAGACGAGGGCACGACACCGCTGTCCCTTCACGCCACAGCATTCCCCTGAGAATCGAGGGCCAGCGTTTCCGACTTGAAGGGCTTCGATCCCAGCGACACTCTCGCGGCATGCTTCGATCCCGCAAAAAATACACCGTCTATGACCTGCGACAGCTCAAGGGCAAACGATGCTTGATCCATGTGCACGTGAAGTCCCCGGAGGAAGCTGCGGCTGCTGAGGCGGCCGGGATTGACCTTCTCAGCTGCAGCTTTGACTCGCCGGCCTCCCAGGCTCGACTCCCCCTCCTGTCCGCCGCAGCACCGAATAGCTTTCTCTCGGGAGCAACGCCGCACGGGCTCGCCTCACCAGAGGAAGCCATCCGCGTTGGGTTCAAAGCGTTGGAACTGGGCGCCAGCTCTGTGTATTGCTCCGCCAGTCCACACATCATCGAAGCGATGGCACGCGAAGGCATCCCCGTCGTGGGACACCTGGGCATGGTTCCTCGACACGCGACTTGGACGAACGTCCGCGCGATTGGGAAATCTCCTACCGAAGCCAAAGCACTCTACGACCAGATGAAGCGCCTCGAGAGCGCCGGCGCCTACGCGGCCGAACTCGAGCTAGTCCCCCATTCGCTGGCGTCTTACCTCAGCAAGAACACCTCCTTGATCCTCATGTCGCTCGGCTCTGGTAGCGGCTGCGACTCTCAATTCCTCTTCTCCGATGACATTCTCGGTGACTACGACGAGCGGATCCCCCGCCACGCCAAGGCCTATCGCAACTTCCTCAAAGAATTCCAGCGCCTCCAGGATGAACGGATCGCCGCGTTTCGCGAATATGCCGAAGACGTCCGAACCGGACGATTCCCGGAATCTGGCCATTTGGTCGAGATGACGCCGGCAGCGCTGGATGAAGCGATAGGACTGATCGAGCGAGGGCGGGCTGCCCAGTAGGCCAGTCCATTTCAGAGTGATGAGGTGGTCCGTTCAATTTCTTCCCAATCCGTGCCATCCGCGAAATCCGTGGTTTCATTCTCCTTTTTAAGCTAAAGGTTCTGACGGTCCACGCTGCTGCCAAGCCCGGGCGCTTCGAAAGGCGCATGCGCTCCAGCCATCCCCCAGGAGGCAAATTGCACACGTCGGCTCCCGAGGCCGTGCAAACTGCCCACAAAACACGCGTCTACGCGCACAGGAGCTGGGTTTAAGCTGGCAGTAAACGTGCTAAAAGTATCCACCCCTGCCACCACAAACTCGGATCGCGAGTCAGGAATAGGCTCGGGGAACACGAACACACGGCACTTATGAAAACGTCCCCTTTTTGGAGCCTGCTTCTCTTCGTCCCCATCCTGGCTCGGTTGAGCTTCGGCGCCGAGCCGCCACCGTCCAGCTACCTTCCGGTTCAGCCCCGAGAAACCTTCCCCGAAACCATGACCCGAATGAAGGCAGAGAAGCAGGCGATTATGGAAAAGCACATGACACTGCTCAACCAGCGATACGATTTGGCGAACCAACCGGCGGCTGGAGCGACCATGACGATGGGGAAAGCGGTTCAGCAAGGGGTTCGTGTGAAGCTAAAGGCGGGCACCACCTGGGAGGGTCTCGCCGGAGCCACCGAGCCTGAGATACTGGATCAAGGCTTGTTCCCTGAAGGGTTCCTGCCACTGCCCCACCCCCACCACGCCGAGGGTGGCATGGTCTTTCCAAAGTTCCACATTGAGGAGTTGAAGAAGCAAGAAGGGCGGGATCTGACCCGGTTCGACCTGGATTTTGACATTCCCGACCACCTATTGCCGGAGTTTCCGCCACCGATTTTCCTAACCACAAGGCCGGATCTGGGGGATGTCTCTCAGGGTAAGCTTGTCACGTTGGACAATTTTTTCGAGCTCTTCAACGGGATCCTCAATCCGAAACAGCTGGAAGGATTGAGGCTTCTGGTAACCCCGTTTCCTCAGCAGCAGTTCAATGCCACGGATGACCGTCGTACCGAGCGTCCTCATCGAGGCGTTAGCTGCCTGGACTGCCACGCCAACGGTCATGCGAACGGCGCCACCCATCTCGCTGGCGATGTCAGGCCACAGGAGTTTAGGCATCGCATCAAAACCCCCACCCTGCGGGGAGTGAATGTGCAAAGGCTGTTTGGTTCCCAACGAGCGCTAAAATCGGTGGAAGACTTTACGGAGTTCGAACAGCGGGCGGCGTATTTCGATGGAGATCCGGTAATCGCAACCAAGAAAGGCGTCAACATTCTGGAGCGTGGCAGTCAAGTGCACTTCATGGCGGAGTTCCAGGCACTGTTGGATTTTCCTCCCGCTCCGAAACTAGGCATCACCGGCAAACTGATTCCGGCCCTGGCGAGCGAATCTGAACTGCGGGGCCAGGAGATCTTCTTCGGCAAGGGGCAATGTGCTACGTGCCATCAGCCACCCTATTATACCGATAACCTGATGCATAACCTCCGAGCCGAGCGCTTTTACAAACCCAAACTCGTGAATGGAGCGATGGCTAGCGCGGACGGACCGATCAAGACTTTTCCACTGCGCGGGATCAAAGACTCGCCCCCCTACCTGCACGACGGACGTCTACTGACGCTCGAGGACAGCGTCGAGTTCTTTAACCTGATTTTGGGAACGCGTCTCATCACTCAAGAAAAAGCCGATTTGGTAGCGTTTCTCCGCGCGCTCTAGCCCGATGCCCCTGAGCACGGGGCAGCTGGACACTTTCATACCATGGACAGGCTCTCGCTCTATCCCGCGGCGGCGATCCTCCGGGTGCTGTTGGGGGGCACTGGGGTGCCCCTGGATCCCATGGAAAAGCAGTCCACCTTGCATCCCGCAGGGCGCGAAGCGGACCTAATCGCTGAGCTGTTCTGGTGGATGGTCGGAGGTGGCCTGGTGATTTGGGCAGGTTTTATTTACCTCCTCATTTACTCTGCTCGCCAGCGCGAGACGCCCTTAACCGAGCGCTGGGGGCTTTGCCTCATCGTCATCGGGGGTGTGGTGATTCCCAGCTTGGTGCTTTCCGGCCTCCTTGTCTATGGGCTTAAAATGATGCCCAAACTCTTGTCCCCGGCACCCCCCGGAAGCCGAAAGGTCGAAGTGTTCGGCGAGCTGTGGTGGTGGAGGTTCCGTTACCATCATGCCAGTGGGGCCACGGTCGAGGTAGCTAACGAGCTTCATCTTCCGGTGCATGAACCGGTGGAACTGGAATTATTTAGCTCGAATGTGATCCACTCATTCTGGATCCCCTCCCTAGGCGGGAAACGAGACCTGATTCCGGGAAGGGTCACTCGCCTCACCCTAACCCCCACCAAGCCAGGAGTGTTCGACGGTCAGTGCGCCGAGTATTGTGGAACCGCTCATGCTCTCATGAAAATCCGAGTGGTCATCCACGAGCGGGAGGCTTTTGATCGATGGCTGGAGCATCAGGCCGAGGACTCCAATCACGTCCTCACCCCGCATGCGAACCTCGGGCGAGAACTTTTTCTAGCGAATGGTTGCGGGGCCTGCCATCAGGTTCGTGGCACTACCGCCCGAGGCTCCATCGGCCCCGACCTAACTCATTTCGCGAGCCGTCAAACGATTGCCGCAGGAACCGCGCCGAACGATTCCGCATCCTTGCAGAAATGGCTGGCCCACCCCCAACTCCCGAAGCCGGGGGCCGACATGCCGGCCTACGGGATGCTGCCCCACGAGGAACTCCAGGCCATCGCGGCCTATCTCCAGGAGCTCAGATGAGTGACACCACTCCATCCGAAACAGCGGTGCCACGGGCCTATCCCGAGGTGCCGGACGCGGTTCAAAAGGCGCAGGAGGTTCGCCTTCGCGAGGCGTGGAAGCCTCCCTCGGGATGGAGATATTGGTCCGCGGTCAACAACACGATTGTGGGTCTGTGGTATGTGGTGCTTACGTTCCTCTTTTTTATCTTCGGAGGAATGCTCGCCCTCCTGATGCGCATCCAACTGGCTCGCCCCTCGAACACCTTCCTCGATGCCGACACCTACAATCAAGTGTTCACGGTCCACGGCTCCGTGATGATGTTTCTGTTCGCCATCCCGATCTTTGAATCTCTGGCGATTCTTTTTCTGCCGCAGATGCTCGGTGCTCGCGACCTCCCCTTTCCGCGGATATCCGCGTTTGGATTTTGGTGCTTCCTTCTCGGTGGATTGTTTTTGTGCGGTTCCCTGTTCTTCGATGCGGCACCTCGGGGAGGCTGGTTCATGTATCCACCGCTGTCGTCCAGCTACCAGCCAGGCGTTGGCGCCGACATCTGGCTGCTGGGGTTCTCGTTCATCGAGCTCGCGGCCATCGCGGCCGCCGTCGAACTCATCGTGGGGGTCTTGAAATGCCGTCCTCCAGGGATGCGCATTAACCTCATCCCCTTGTACGCATGGTATGTTCTCGTGGCCGCCGTCATGGTGATCTTCGCCTTCCCACCCCTCATCGCCGGCAGCCTACTGCTCGAGATCGAGCGCGCCTTCAACTGGCCGTTTTTTGATCCGACCCGCGGCGGAGATCCGCTTCTCTGGCAGCACCTGTTTTGGCTGTTCGGCCATCCGGAGGTTTACATCATCTTCCTGCCTTCGGTCGCGCTCCTAGCCATGATCGTTCCAACAGTCGCGCGACGCCCGATCGTTGGTTACAGCTGGGTCGTGCTCTCGGCAGTGGGCACCGGCTTTTTGAGCTTCGGACTCTGGGTGCATCATATGTTCACCACCGGGTTGCCAAGTTTGTCCTTGGCCCTATTCTCAGCCGCCTCCCAAGCAGTTGCCATTCCCACGGGCATCCAGCTCTTCTGTTTCCTGGCAACGTTGGCGGCCGGCCGCCGAGTTCCGTCCCTACCCATACTGTGGGTCTTTGGCAGCCTCGCCATTTTCGTGGCAGGCGGTTTGACCGGGGTGATGCTGGCTTTAGTGCCCTTCAATCTCCAGGCACACGACACCTTCTTCGTGGTGGGCCATTTTCACTATGTGCTGATCGGGGGAGCACTTTTCCCGATCGTGGCAGGCTGCTACTACTTCTATCCGCTCATCCACGGCAAACACCTATCCGTACGCATGGGCAAAATTGCCTTCTGGCTGACGTTCACCGGCTTCAACCTCACGTTTTTTCCCATGCACATCCTGGGGCTTCGAGGAATGCCACGACGGATATTCACCTACCCAGTCGAGACAGGATGGGACAGCCTTAATCTTTTATGCACCGTGGGGGCCTTCATTCTAGCGATGGGACTGGGGGTCTTTTTTTGGGATTTGTTCCGCCCCAAAGGTGGCCAGCCCAACGCCGACCGCAACCCCTGGAGTGCGGGCTCGCTCGAATGGTTAAGCACCATGCCAGGTCCGAACTATGGTGTGCGCTGCATCCCGAGCATCGACAGCCGCAATCCCCTGTGGGACCAGCCGGAGTTCATCCGCCACTATGACGAGGGAAGATTCTTTCTGCCGGACGCGGAGGAGGGAAAGCGCGAGACGTTGGTGACCACGGTGCTCGAAGCTCAGCCACTGCAGTGCCTTAGGCTGCCAGGCCCGAGCTTCCTGCCATTCTGGTCCGCGCTCACAATCGGGGGAATGTTCATTTTCGGCACCTTCCACTGGTGGTGGCTGGCAGCCGCCAGTGGCATCGCTGGACTGATCGTGACGATGATTTGGCTCTGGACGGGAACCGCGATCATTCCCGAGAAATCAGCCAAGGAGGCTGCGCCTGGCATCGCCGTTCCGCTCTACGCTTCGGGAAGTGCATCGGTCGGATGGTGGGCTATGTGCATCGTGATGCTAGCTGACCTAACCGCCTTCGTATGTCTGGTCTTTGGATATTTTTTCTTCTGGACCGTCCATCACGATTTCCCGCCCGCACCGAGCTCGCTCCTCTGCTCTCAATGGATGGCGGGCGGCGGAGTGCTCACATTGGGCTCTTGGGCATTGACCTTGATGTCGCATCGCTGCAACCGAAGGAACAACGCACACTCCTTTTATCTCACTCTCATCCTGGCGGCAGGACTGGCTTTGGCGGGCGGTATGGCAATGCTATTCGGCCCCTGGAGGACTGGTCTTGATCCGCAGACGCATGTCTACCCCGCCATCGTTTGGGCACTCGCGATCTGGACAGTCGTTCATATCGGCCTGGGCGTGGTGATGCAGCTGTACTGCTTGGCCCGACGATGGGCAGGACGCATGACAGCTCAGCACGACATCGATTTGTGTAATGTCGTTCTCTACTGGCACTTCACCTTGCTCATGGCAGTGATCACGGGCGCGCTGGTAGGCGGTTTCCCCTTGCTCCGGTGAACCAAAAGCTATGAAAGCAATGGTCGGATTCATTCCCGGCAACCTCTGGATCCTCCTGGCTCCTCCGGCAATTTGGGGCGGTCACTTCTTGTTGTGCTATCTCACGGCTGCGATCTGGCATGCCAAAAAATCAGAGCCGTGGGAGTCGTTCGACAGCCTCCGAATCGCCTTGGCAATTGGCACAGTCGCAGCGTGGGCGATTCTCGGCGTTCTTGGTCGACTCAGCTGGCATCACCACCGGTCCGCCTCTATGGAGCAGCCGACGGTTCGGTTCCTTTGCTTTCTGACTCTTCTGCTTACGGTTATCAGCGCCGTCGCGGTTTTCTATTCTGCCCTGGTCCTGATTCTAATTCCTATCCGAGCCTAAGTCGTAGCCGCATGAAACCCACCACCACTCCTCAACTCGCCGGCCGGGGGTATCCCCAAGGATCCAAACTCGCGCTGGTGGTGGCGGGCCTCATCGTCCTGACGGCGACATGGACCGTGCCGCATGGATTGCTCCACAACCACGGGTTTTCTATCCACATGACGCTACACATGCTGCTAGTTGCCGTCGCGGCTCCCCTGTTGAGCCTTGGGTTGGCCGCCACGGCGATGGATCCCGTCCGTCGCTTCCCTCGCTTATTTTCACCCATTCCGGCATCGGCGGTGGAGTTCCTGGCGGTTTGGGCCTGGCACACCCCCGGCCTGCATCATCTCGCGCGACATTCCTCGGCGCTGTGGATTGTTGAACAGTCTTCCTTCCTCATTACGGGTCTATGGCTCTGGCTCGCCGCGTTTGGAGGGGATGCAACCCGACGGGCCACCCGAAGCGCGGAAGGAATTATCGGGCTGCTCTTGACTTCCATGCACATGACGTTGCTCGGAGCCCTGGTGGCATTGACCCCACGTCCGCTCTATGCCTCCCCTCACCCCGAGGCCGGAGCGCCCTTGGCCGATCAGCAACTGGGAGGAGTCATCATGCTCCTGATTGGGGGGATTGCCTATCTGGTCGGGGCCTTATGGCTAACACGGCAGCTGCTTCACTCTAAAACGTCATCATGTCCGGGGGGCCTATGAACATTTTTCGCTTTATCCTCACCAAACCAAGACCCTGGGGAGTAAGTCTGCTCGTCTTATCGGGTGGGCTCCTTGCGATCGGGGGAGCAGTAGGTTGGTCAGGACTTGTTCCGATCGCTGCGAGTGCCGGGCATTGGCCGATCACTCGATGGATTCTCCAGCGGGCCAAAGAGCGTTCCGTCGACACACATTCGCTAGGAATTCAGCCTCCCCCGTTGACGGGGACGTCCCTCATCCGGAAGGGGGCTGCCCATTACGAAACCGGCTGTCGCCCGTGTCACGGTGCGCCCGGTTCGGATCGACCTCGGATTGCCCTGGCCATGATGCCCCCGCCACCCGATCTGTCATTGAGAACCACTTCCTGGGAGCCCCAGCACCTGTTTTACATAGTGAAGCATGGCATTAAATTTACCGGAATGCCCTCCTGGCCCAGCCCAGGACGCGACGATGAAGTCTGGGCTCTGGTTGCGTTCCTTCAGCAGCTCCCGGAACTTGACTCGCGGGCCTACGAGAAGCTCGCCCAGGGATCGGATGCCGGGGCGGGAACCGCCCCCACTCAACCCTCGCTGGCCGCTCCGGCCCTGGGTTTGGATTCGGGCCTCCTCGCCAGCTGCAACCGGTGTCACGGTCGCGACGGGCTGAGCAGGCACGACGAGGCGTTTCCGCGCATCGCCGGTCAGCAGCCGGCTTACCTGCGTGGCGCTTTACGGGGATATGCCACGGGTCAAAGACCTAGTGGGATTATGGGACCTGTTGCCTCCGCCCTGGATTACGAGCAACTGACCGCGCTGGCGATTCACTTCTCCCAACTGGAGGCAACAGTGGTTCGAGTCCAGAATGACTCAAGCTTGGCAATTGAGCGAGGTCGCAACATCGCAATGTTCGGCATCGCCAGCCAGCGAGTTCCGGCGTGCGTGGAATGTCACGGACTTGCGGAAGGTCCACGCAACCCAGCTTATCCGAGACTGGCAGGTCAGCATGCGGACTACCTCTTGCTTCAGTTGGAGTTGTTTCGGGACGAGCGTCGGGGGGGTAGCAAGTACTCACATCTCATGCGATTCGTCGCGGGGCGATTGACGCGAGAACAGGCCGAGGAGGTTGCCAACTATTTCGCCTCCTTGCCGTGGCAAGGATTTAACGAGAGTCCACCTTGAACACCAGTAGCGAAAACCGGGCTAGCGGCAGCGCATCAGACCGTAGTCAATACGGGTCAGTCCGGGCTTGTAGAGAAAACTGAACTTCGATTGGCAGGTCGCACTCTGAAAGACAATCTCCACGACGCCATTCACTCCGCCAGCCTTCTTGATCACGGCAGTCCATCCGGGTTCAGGCGTCACATCCAAGATCGTGGTGACGATCTTGAATTGGCCGCTCACGGTGACATTGTCCATTCGCAGAGAAACTGTACCCGCGTAGTCCAGACCGTCGGAAGTATAGGCGACATGGTCGGTAAAATACACCGTGTCACCATCCACGACCCATTCTGCGCGCAGGGAGAACGGGAGGAATGACAAAAGGCAGAACATGAAACAGGCCAGGGTCGCTTGAGAGAGGCTTCGAATCGGAGATGCTGTAGTAATCATAGGGGTAGTAAGTCTCATTGACGTTGTTGGTGATTGGAATTTCGGAACACGTCGGATCCTAAGCAGGGCAGGTACCAGCTTAGACTGCATCCGCCAACAGAGGAGAAAACGGCCTATTTGTTCAGCAAAACCAATAGCCTGGGTCCACTGGCTGCTTCGACTCGGAATCTGTTGGAAGGCTGAGGCCAACTCCGTTTGGGCGATGCGGCCCAGGCCTGGGCCGCATCGCCCATCTCCTAGGAGTGAGAGAACCGCCAGCGCTCAGGCAGCAAGCATCGAAGGCTGAAGCTATTGAGTTAGCCCGCAGGGAGGGAGGAGAAAGCGGGAGAAGGTGTTAGGCCGCGGTCTCAGCAAGTTGCGTGGAGATGGGGATCAGGCCTTCAAAGTGACGGCGGATAGCGCCAAGGAGCACTATCCGCCGTAATAGCCGTCGAAACTAACCTCGCTTAGGGGGAGCGAGCTGGATCGTAGGACCGCTGACTGCAGCGGTCTCAGCCGAGTTAGACTGAACTAGCGCGTTCGGCGTCGGAATAGCAGGCCAGCCAGGCCGAGCCCGACCAGTGAAAGGGTTCCAGGTTCAGGCACCGGAACCACCACGACACCATACATGTTCTGTCCTGCGTTATCGGCCTGGAACAAAGTGAAGCTACCCGCATCAACCTCCTTCTTGTAGACCGAATACCATTGGTTGATCGTGCCGTCGGCGCCCTCGTCGATCGCCACTTCGTCCGCCACGCTCGCGTTGCCAAAACGGTTGAGGCCGTTCAACGAAGGCATCCAACCCTGATCGAGAATCCACTGCATGTGAGTGGCATCGAAGGTTGGGGGATTGGCATTGTTCGCATCACTGAGACGATTGTCGATGAGCATGTAAACCGTCGAGGCAGTCCCCACCGTAACGTCCAAGCGATAGCTGGCGTTGTCACGATTGTCGTTGCCGGAGAGGATATATTCCTGACCAACCAAGTAGGCGGGAATCGCGAGTGCCGCGCCGCCCGCGGTACCCGGATCATCGATGAATCGGTGGTTCCGATCTACAAAGGCGGGAGCAAGGCTGCCAAAGGTGCCTGCAGTATAGGAGCTGTCAACCGTCGCGCCGGGGACGGGCTCATTGGCGATGCTGACCTTCCAGGTCTGACCAGTCCACTTGGCAGCGATGGTATCAGTCGCTTCGTTATCACCACCGGTCTCAACGACATTTAGGATAGTTCCGGCCGAAAGGGAGGAAACCGTGCTGACGAGGGAAACCGCCAGCATCGATCCCATCCAGGACAAGTTTCTTTTGGATTGGGTTACGATCATAGTACAACTGGGTTGATTATTCTGGGACTATTGGGTCAGCGGCCAGAATAGCCAGAAGAGCCCTTCCAATGCAATTCTGAATTTGATTCAATCGCGCCCAATCGACATGGCCAGCCAACAACATCGTTCTTCCGGCAAGAAGCCTTCGGCACGCGGGCAAGCCCCGGTAATCCCCGGGTTGGGCTCCGATCTGCCGGAGCTTCAGAAAGCCCGCGCACTCTGGCAGCTGAATCGTTTCGATGAGGCGCTCGAGGAGTTCGATCGAGCGGTTCGACGCTGTCCACAAAACCTCGTCGCTCTGGTCGATGCCAGCCGAGCCTTCGGGGCTCGGTTTGAAATCGCTCGGGCTGAGGAGCTTCTGGATCGATTAGTTCAGGCCGCGGCTCGCAAAGCTGAGATCCTCCACCTAGCTGCTCAGAGCTACCGCATGATCTTCCGGCCGGAAAAGGCCATCGAGTGCTTCCAGCGAGCGCTCACCCTGCGCCAGGATATCCCGGATGCGTGGCTGGAACTTTCGGTGCTCTATGAGCGTCGTCACCGGCTCGAAGAGGCAATCGCCTGCACCGAGGACTGCCTGAAGTTCGCGCCGGATTACCTGGAGGCGCGTCTGATCAAGGCCCGCTTGCTGCGTCGACGCAAGGACGAGGCGGGATCGGAATCCATTCTCCGAGAGCTGGCTCACAATGCCCAAGCCCACCCTCAAATAAGGGCTCAAGCTTGGGCGGACATCGCCCAGCTGCAAGATCGCGCCGGCGACTATGAGATGGCCATGGAATCCATGCTGCAATGCAAGGCATTGCTGCTGCCACATGAGGGGGGCATTCGCAGGGAATCAGAGGCGGTGGTTCGCATCCTAAGCACTCTGGCGGAGTCGGTGACGCGCGAAGATTTAATTCGGTGGGCGGAGACAACTCGCTCGCTCGAACCTCAACGGGTGGCGCTGCTGACGAGTTTTCCCAGATCGGGAACCACCCTGTTGGAACAAGTTCTGGACAGCCATCCAGATCTGGTGAGCTCGGACGAACGCGAACTGTTCGCTCGCGACATCTTTCCCGCGATGTGGATGAGCCCTGTCCAGCGAGAGCCCTCCCTTGCCACTCTGAATGCTCTCCCTGAACAACGGCTTCTAACGCTCCGGGAACGCTATCTGCGATCCATGTCGGCTGCCCTCAACCAGCCCATCGGCAACCGGATTCACCTGGATAAGAATCCATCTTTCACCCTGCTCATACCCTCCTTGCTTCGGTTGTTCCCGGAGATGCAACTCCTCATCGCCTTGCGCGACCCGCGCGACGTGGTCCTGAGCTGCTTCATGCAATACCTGCCGCTGAACACGAATAGCGTTTGCTACCTGTCGCTCGAGCGAACCGTCAACCGCTATTCCATCGATATGGGGGTCTGGCTGAAGTTGCGGGAAAAGCTTCCCGGGAAGTGGTTGGAAGTGCGTTACGAGGATGCCGTCAAAAACCTGGAGCAGGAGGCACGGCGCAGCGTCGACTTCCTGGGATTGACCTGGGATCCGCAAGTTATGGCCTATCGAGATCGCTTGAAGGATAAGGCCGTTAGCTCGCCCACCTACGAGGCGGTGAGCAAGCCTTTGTACACCAGTTCCATCGAGCGATGGAGGCATTACGAAAGACATTTTGCCCCCTTGCTCGATCAGCTTCAGCCGTTTGTTAAGGCTTTTGGATATACCTAAAGTCCTACGGCTCCAAACAGTTGCCGCAGCACGCCTCATACCGCAATTTCCCCCAACCCAAGAGTCTTAACTTGCAGATCAGCTGTTTTTGGCGGAATGTCATCACTATCAGCTCCCGTGTAGCCCTTAGCCATGAAACGCATAGGCCTGTACGCAATGCGATTGCATTCATTGTACAGCCAACCCTGGGTTTCCTGAGTGTGTCACTGCACCGAGGGAGTGAAAACCTAGACCAAAAGACGTATGAGACCATCGACTCAAATGGGCCTGTCTATCCTCACGGGTGGACTGGCGTTCGTCGGCGCAGCGAATGCGACCGACCTCATTGTAAACGGAAGTTTCGAAGAGGATCCGAGCATTGGCTGGACCGGTTACTTTAAGACCTATAATTACTCCGCAGCCTACTTCACCGGGCCACCGATCCCCGAATCCGAGGACCCCGGCTCGCTGTACTCCTGGCGACATGGGCTGGCCGAAGGCAACTACACCGGACCTGCCACGCAGACCGTGGATCTGA
Source organism: Verrucomicrobiales bacterium (assembly GCA_016793885.1). NCBI lineage: Bacteria > Pseudomonadati > Verrucomicrobiota > Verrucomicrobiia > Verrucomicrobiales > Verrucomicrobiales bacterium. Next base: position 63,282 of record JAEUHE010000141.1, on the reverse strand, counting down.
CCTTGGGAGCTTCGGCATCGGAGATCGATTCCGGCCTCGGTCAGTTTTCCTTCAGCACCTGGCTCGCGTCCTACGGTCAGCCGGGCAGCAATCCGGATGCCCCTTATCTGACTCTCCAGTTCTTTGACGCCTCGTCCGCCCAAGTGGGCAGCACCGTGATCATCGATCGCGTGAGCGCCAGCGGTTTCAACGTGTTCGCGGATGGCGTCAAGATTTTCGATGACAATGTCCATCTTCACAGCTGGGCAAAGTACATCCGCAACGGGACCATTCCGCCCGGATCACGCACCGCGACGGTCGGAATCACCCACAGCCCCAACTCGGGTCTCTCCGGCACACCGGACACTTACACCGACCTAGTTAAGCTGGATGTAACGGTCGGAACACAGGTCGCTCCCCCCTCCATTGGCGATGTGGTAGGTTCCCCGACTGGTTTCTCGCTGGAGATCGTGGAGAGCAGCGTCCCGCTTGATCCCGACACCCTGACCATCCAACTCGACGGTTCCCCCCTCACCCCGACCTCCGTAACCAAGGAGGGACTGGTGACGAAGGTCGTCTTTTCTCAGCCCGCAGGCACGTTCTTCCCCTCTGGGTCCTCGCACACCCTAAACCTGAGCGTCCGCGACACCAAGGGAAACACGGCCACGGAAGTTCGCACTTTCTCCGTGATCACCTACGCCTCGCTGCCAGCCACCGCGCGAGTGACTCCGGATACCAGCAAGCGAGGTTTCATCTGGCGCGTCCATCAGAACGCCGCCCTTCAGTCGAATGACAATGAGCGTCCGGAGCTGCAGCTGGCTGGCAAACTCATCGACAACGCAACGGGAGCGCCCTACGAAAACTTGGCAGTGGCGGACGCCCAAGGCGTGGCCATCGAGCCAGCCGCGCCGGCCGATCCGACCTGGGCCCCCCTCCGGTTCGAAATTGAGACGGTCATCAACATGAATCAGGCCGCGGGTGGTAACTTCGGAGCTTTCACTCCCGATGACATCATGCCTGGCATCCCTTCGGCGCTGGACGGAATCGCGGGCGAAATCACCACTTACCTCGAGCTGCCACCCGGGCTGATCACCATGGGGGTGAACAGCGATGACGGTTTCCGGACCAAGAGCGGACAACCGTTAGATGCCTTCCAGGCGATCGTTCTGGGCGAATACAACGGAGGACGCGGAGCCGGAGATACTCTGTTCACCTTCCTGGTTCCGGAAGCGGGCGTGTATCCGTTCCGCACCGTTTGGGAAGAGGGTGGCGGCGATGCCAACATTGAATGGTTCACCATCAAAGCCGACGGTTCGAAAGTTTTGGTTAACGACACGGACAACGGCGGTGTGGCCGCCTACAGGGCCACGACCAGTGGATTGAAACCGTTCGTACGGACGGTCACCCCGAGCCCCGCTCCGCGCCAACTGAACGGTGTCAGCAGCGTGCTGTCGGTGGAACTCCAGGATGGCGACAACGAGGAAATCGACGATAACTCCATCGCGCTCAAGCTCGACGGAAAGAACCTCGCCGTTTCCAAGGAGCGCACCGGAAAACAAGTGAGATTCACCTTCGAACCGGAAGGGCTGCAGATTCCTTCAGAAACTCATACCGCCGAGCTCTCGTTCAGTGGGAAGGCCGGAAGCACTCGCAACGAGCAATGGACATTCCGGAATTTGAAGAAGCTTATCCTCCCTACGCCGAAGATCTTGGAGACCTTCAACGACTTCGCCGAGGATACGCAGCCAGAAGGTTGGACCGCCTGGAACTTCACCGCCCATAACGCGGATGGCCGAGACATCACCAACCAAAAGTCCGAGAGTTACGAGAACTGGGTGCTGGTGAATGTGGCCAATATCCCGTCCATCGACGGCACCAGCCCGTTCAACATCGCCCCCGGACAAACGATCACCATAGACGGCAACCAGGTCGAGATCCGAAATGGCAACCCTCCCGAAGGGGAGTGGCCTGAATGGCTCATGTCTGGCAATGTGCTCTACGCTGAATCAGATAGCCGCAGCAACGACGACAGCTTGGGCGGTCCCAACAAGGGTCAGACGCAGTTCATCACGACCAAGGCTTACGACCTCTCCACGTTCAAGGACGTCGTGATCACGTTCAGCAGCATCTACCTCCAAAATCAGGACAGTCTCGGGGCTGTGGAATACTCCGTCGATGGCGGAACGAGCTGGCTACCGGTCATGTACTTCCTGGAAGAGCCCGATATCAAGGTGAAGGCCGATGGGACAGTGGATGCGCTCCGAACCTTCCTCGATCCCAACACCGACACGTCTACCTGGGTGGACAACGAGGTCCCGAAAGGCGGCAAATACGGCGACGGAATCGCAGCGCCCATTACGGAGGCGCTGAGCGGATACATCGTGCCTCGCATCAACGACGGTGATGTGGAGGGCAAACGCATCGAGATCGCCCGTTTGACGCAAGCCGCTGGAAAGAGCGATGTGCGTCTCCGTTTGGCCTCCTTGGGAACGGACAGTTGGTACTTCGCTATCGACAACCTGGCGTTCTACGACATCCCGGGAAGTGTCACCGCTCCTCCCAGCCTAAGCATCGCCAAGAATGGCGCTGCGGTGGTGATCACGTTTGAAGGTTCCCTCCTGGAATCCTCCTCCGTGAACGGCCCCTGGGCACCTCTCGCCGGGAACAGCCCGCTGACGCTCAACAGCCCCGCAGGTACGAAGTTCTACCGAGCGATTCGCTAAATGCAGGTCGCCAGGTTCATCCGACGGTGAGCCTGACGCGATCGATTCAATCCCCCTGGATGGCTTCCAGTCGTCCAGGGGGATTTTTGTTGAGCGAGGTTCTGAGCGTGACACCCTTGCGGGATTCACCCGCGTGTGATTCAAGACGAGAGAGGGCGTTTCCGCGCCAATGGAAAATCCCCGCTTCGTCGGGCCCTGAAAAGATGTCGAGGGCTACAGCACTCCAAGGCGTTCCGCAACGCGCTAGACGAATAGGGAGTGCGTGCAGCCCTCTGCCGCTTTTGCACTCACGACGGAGGGGGGATCCCCAAATCTCCACGGCGTCCACTACAAGACCTGGCATTGCTCAACGACAAGGAGCAAGATGGCTTCCTATGCCACATGCAGAACAACATCGAACCCACCGCGTAGGCTGGCTTCGCGCGGCCGTGCTCGGAGCCAACGACGGCATCGTTTCCACAGCTAGTCTGATCGTGGGGGTCGCGGCAGCCGAATCCACTCGAAGTAACGTCTTGGTCGCGGGCGTGGCTGGACTGGTGGCTGGCGCCATGTCTATGGCGGCGGGCGAATACGTCAGTGTCAGTTCCCAATCGGATACCGAGAATGCCGATATCGACCGAGAGCGGCTCGAACTGGCGACCGATGGGGAGCGCGAACACGCTGAGTTGGCAGCGATCTACGTCGCTCGTGGGATCGAAGCCAAGCTGGCCGAGGAAGTCGCGACCCAGCTGATGGCTAAGGACGCCTTGGGCGCACACGCACGCGATGAACTGGGGATCTCGGAAACGTTGAGCGCCCGTCCCGTCCAAGCCGCGTTCGCGTCGGCCGGCTCGTTCGCCGTCGGTGCTGCGATGCCACTCGCGCTCGTGGTGCTTGTGCCTAGCTCGGCGCTGGTGTGGGCGGTCTCTGCCAGTTCGCTACTTTTTTTGGCTCTACTCGGTTCATTGGCGGCCCGCGCCGGAGGTTCACCGATCTGGACATCGGTCGCACGGGTGACTTTCTGGGGGGCGCTGGCGATGGCTCTGACCGCCGGAGTCGGAGCATTGGTCGGACCGAGCCTGTAGACAAGACAACCGGGCTCGTCCGCAATTGAACCATTCACCACCACCCGCTCCGTCCGCACTCCATAGCGTAGCCCGGGCTCCCATAGGTTTTTCCTATGATCAGCATAGGAACAATCGAATAGGCCCCCTGCCCATGACTCCGTATGATCGGACAATGGAATTGGATCTGCTGCGAGCGCTCTCAGCTAACCTTCTCTCTCCGGCGGTTCTTTTCTTTGCCTTGGGCATTGTAGCGGCCCTGTTAAGAACAGATCTCAAATTTCCCGAGGCCCTGTATGTCACCCTCACCATTTACTTACTCACCGCCCTTGGGTTCAAAGGCGGAGTCGCCATCCACAAAGCCGGCATTGGCACGGTGCTGCTCCCCGCCCTGGCTGCCATGCTGCTGGGCTGCCTGATACCGCTGTGGACGTATCCGATCCTGAGGTTCGGCGGCAAACTGCGTCCGGTGGATGCCGCCGCCCTGGCCGCACACTATGGCTCGGTAAGCGCTGTCACCTTCATCACGGCCACCAATTACCTTAAGGGCGTCAACGAGCCCTATGAGAGCTATGCGACTGCCTTTCTAGCCGTCATGGAATCACCGGCGATCATCGTCGGCGTGGTTTTGGGCAAATGGACACTGGATCGGCAGAGCTCCCTGTTTACGACCTCCCTGAGGGACGTTCTCCACGAGGCGGTGTTCGGCCGCAGCGTATTCTTGTTGGTGGGAGCATTGATCATCGGCGCACTGTGTGGAAAGTCAGGCATGGACAAAGTTGAAGCCTTCTTTGTGACTCCTTTTCAAGGGGTCTTAGCACTGTTTCTGCTAGAGATGGGGATGGTCACTGGTCAAAGGCTCGGCGATCTCAAGAAAGTGGGGCCGTTTTTGGTCGCGTTCGGACTCGTGATGCCCATCCTCAATGGCTACCTTGGAGTCGTTCTTGGGAGTTCCGTGGGACTCAGTATCGGAGGGGCCACTCTCTTGGGCACCCTGGCCGCCAGCGCATCCTACATCGCGGCACCTGCGGCGATACGGCTGTCGCTTCCCGAAGCAAACCCGGCTCTGTACCTCACCTCCTCGCTGGTCATAACTTTTCCGTTCAATGTAACGATTGGCATTCCTCTTTTCTACGCAATGGCCCGCAACCACCTTAACTGAAATGACTACCCACCCCGCCAAACTGGTGACCATCATCTGCGAAGCCCTGGCGCGCGAGCCTCTGAAGAAGTTGCTAACTGAGGTAGGCGCTCATGGTTACACCCTCTTCACGGTTGAAGGAGAAGGCAGTAAAGGCCGGCGTACCGCCGAAATCCAGGAATTCGCCAATATTCAGGTCGAGGTGATTCTAACAGATGCGGTTTCACAACGCCTCCTCGCTCGATTAGAAAACGAGTTCTTTCCAAAATTCGCCATGGTCGCTTACGAGACGGAGATACGAGTGCTGCGAGCGCAAAAATTCTGATCCAACAAGTGGAAACCGCCTCAGCCCAAGTTCCGCCTGGCTGTCTCCGTGATCAGAGCGACCGCGGCGTGCTCGATACGGCGCTCCGCCGTCACAGCCTGGAAATGCAGCCGGCAGCCCGCAGCCTCGCCGATTGCCTCGAACTGGTAGTGATCCACCGCATCGCGCACCGCCAGGGTTGGAACCGCGATAAACCCCCGGCCTTCGGCCGCCATCACCTTCATCAAGGCCAAGTCTTCAAACTCCGCCACGATGCGAGGTTCGATCCCCAGCGCATGAAACCAGGTCTCCAACGTCCGCCGAAATGGAGTGTTCTCCGAAGGCAACAGTGCCGGAGAGTCATGCAGGGACTGAGGAAACCCGGTCCTCAGCTTCTTGGCTAGCCGCCTCTCGGCGCAAAAAGTGGTGCTGGTCTCACCCAAAGAGTGGTTAAAAACCTTGAAGTTCGTGCTGCTCGGCGCCACCTCATCGGCCAGCACGATATCCAACCGATGGGCGGCCAATTGAGCCAACAAATCGGTCATTTTTCCTTCCCGGCATATCACGTGAACGGTCTGCGGCAGGGAGAACACTGGTTTCAGGATCTCATTCGTCACCAGCTTGGGAAACGAATCCGCGACTCCCACGTACAGGCGCATGGCCTTCGCGCCCGGCTTCCGATGCACCGCATTCGTCAGCTCGCGGCCCAAGGCGAAAATCTCGTCCGCGTAGCCCAACACCACCTGACCGGCCTCGGTAAGCTTATTGGAGCGGCCTTCTCGCTTGAAGAGCTTCTCACCCAGCGCCCCCTCCAATTCTCGAATCTGCTCAGAGATGGACGGCTGGGAGACATGCAGCTTCTCCGCAGCTCGGGCCAGACTGCCCTCTTTGGCCACGGTCCAAAAGTATCGCAAGTGATGGTAATTGAGCCAGTCCATGCCCCGGACATTACTTCGGTTAAACCTAAGCGTCCATTCGGAAACGCGTATTAGATCCTCACGCGAAACAGACCTAGGTTCAGCCCGTGCATGAACGCCGACGAAATGAACGAGAATCCAGCATATGAAAATGACCTTGAAGCATACCAACATTCCATCAACGAACAAACTGGACTCCTGGGTGGAGGAGCAAGTGTTACCCTTGGGGCAGGCGCGACAAATCGACGAGGCAAACATCGAGCTCATTCGCCATGTCCAGGGCAGTCCCGCCTACGAAGCCCGCGTTCATTTGGTAACCCCGGGCCCCGACATCTTTGCCCAGGCGCGCGACCACACCATCCGGGCGGCTTGTGAGAAAGCTTGGGCCCAACTGCGGAAGGCGATCGCTAGCCGGGCGGCCAAGCCAGCAGAACAGACTACCGTCCACCAGAGTCCCGCCACTCGAATCGGTCGAAGCCGCCTTAACACTCGCACCGCATGACTGAAACCTTATGGCTTTGGGTCGGCTTTAACGTCTTCGTGCTCGCCATGCTCGCGTTGGATCTTGGTGTCTTCCACCGCAATGCCCATGTTGTGACGTTCAAGGAATCCATGGCCTGGACCGTGACGTGGATCGGGCTCGCGCTCCTTTTTAACCTCGGCCTGTGGTATTTCTCCGGCCCCCAAAAGGCGCTCGAGTTCTTTACCGGATACGTGATTGAAAAATCCCTCAGTGTCGACAACGTGTTCGTCTTCGCACTGCTTTTCTCCTACTTCGCTGTCCCCCAGCTGTACCAACACAAAGTTCTCTTCTGGGGCATCTTGGGAGCGCTGTGCATGAGGGCGGCCATGATCGTCATCGGTGCTGCCCTCATCACCAAGTTCGCCTGGATTATTTATATCTTCGGCGCCTTCCTGATCTTGACGGGCCTCAAGATGATTTTTAAACGGGAGGAGGAGATCCATCCGGAACGGAATCCAGTGGTGCGCTGGTTCAAGAAGCTCATGCCTGTGACTTCCGATTACCGGGGCGACAAGTTTTTCGTGAAGGAAAATGGCGTCCGCATGGCCACCCCGCTCTTTGTTGTCCTATTGTTGGTCGAGATCTCCGATCTCATCTTCGCGGTCGACTCCATTCCGGCGATTTTCGCGGTCACCACCGACCCGTTTATCGTTTATACTTCGAACGTGTTCGCCATCCTGGGCCTGCGCTCGCTCTACTTCGCGCTGGCGGGCGTCATGGACAAGTTCCACTACTTGAAGATTGGGCTCGGAGTCGTCCTGACCTTTGTCGGAGTGAAGATGCTCCTGGCGCACTCGCCCTACAAACTGGACACACTGGTATCGCTCGGTGTGATCGTGCTCATCCTGGGCACTTCCGTCGTAATGTCACTTCTCCGTCCGAAGAAGATCATCATCCCGCCCGGTGTCGCCGAATCTAAGGGAGCATGACATCTAACCCCTCCAGTCAGCCGGGGGACCCCCCCCCGGCGCCAGCGCGGGTGATTAAACGTACTCTGTCCAGCCAACTCGGAAGATTGGCTGCTCAGTTCTCGGGTAGGCAGGTGCAGCTAGGGGAGGTCATCGACGTCCTCCAGCTGCGCGGTTACAATGCCATGCTGATCCTGCTGGCATTCCCATTCATCACCCCCATTCCGCTGCCGGGCTTCTCGACGGTCTTCGGCTTGATCATCGCGTCGCTTGGACTCCGGATGCTTCTAGCTCAACGCCCCTGGATTCCTAGAAGGCTCATGACGAGGGAACTGCCCTCAAAGATACTCCCTAAGCTCTTGTTGGCGGCCAGCCGTGGGTTCGGCCGGTTGGAAAAACTCTTGAGACCCAGGCTGCTGTATCCCGACTATCCGGTTGCCTTCAAGAGCGCTAGCGGAGCGATCGTGCTGGCCTGCGGCCTCCTCCTCCTCCTCCCCCTCCCCGTGCCCTTTAGCAACGCGTTTCCAGCACTCACCATCATTCTGATAGCTGCCGCCGGACTCGAGCACGACGGGTTGGTGTTTCTAGCAGGATGCGTCCAATTCGCATTCTGCCTGGGGTTCTTCGCAGCCCTTTGCTGGGGCGGATCCGAAGCGTGGTTCCACTTGTTCAGCTAACTCGTTGCTTATGGCCAAATCCATTCTTCTCACGCTATTGGTGGCGGGGCTGTATGTGTTACACCAAGATTTCTGGAACTGGAAGCGCATCGAACCCCTGGTTTTCGGCTTCCTTCCCGTAGGCCTTGCTTACCATGTCATCTATTCGATCGCAGCCTCTCTCACCATGGTAGTCCTGGTGAGGTTTGCTTGGCCCAAAGAACTGTCTCCAGACGAACAGCCCGCTAGCACTAAGCCAAAGGAGCCCAAGTGATTCCTGCTGTCATCGTCGCCGTCTACCTTTGCATCGTCCTCTATATAGGCATCTTCGCATTCCGCAAAGGCACAGGATCTCGCGATGACTTCTTCGTCGCGAATCGGTCCCTCGGGCCTTACGTGTTCCTTCTCGCGATCTTTGGCACCAATATGACCGCCTTCGCCATCCTGGGCAGTTCAGGACTGGCCTACCAACGGGGGATCGGAGTCTACGGCTTGATGGCCTCAGCCTCAGGGCTGGTCATTCCTCTATGCCTGTTCTTTATCGGGACAAGGCTCTGGGCGCTTGGGAAGCAGTTCGGACATGTCACTCAAGTGCAGTATTTTCGAGATCGCTGGGAGTGCTCTCATATCGGAACCGTGATCTTCGCTCTCACGGCGGGGATGCTGGTGCCTTACATCATCATCGGGGTGATGGGTGGCGGCCACACCCTGGAGGCGCTCACCACAGTGATGGGACCAGATGGGAAACCGATACTTCACGAGGTAACACGTGATGGCAAAACGCTGATGGAGACCAAGCACTGGATCAGCTATGAGTTCGGTGGCGCCATCGTCGCGATCGTCGTGATGAGCTATGTGTTCTTTGGCGGAATGCGCGGCACGGCTTGGGTGAACATGTTCCAGACACTGCTCTTTCTGGGATTTGGGGCAATCGCGTTCGTTTTGATCTCCAAGAACCTCGGAGGATTCGATCGGATCATGGGTGAACTAGCATCAAACCCCAAGACCGCTCCGCTGCTCACCCGCGAAAGAATCCCCATGGAGGAGTTCTTCAGTTACACCTTGATCCCGCTGTCCGCGATCATGTTTCCGCACATTGCCATCATGTGCATGACCGCCGAGAAGGTTACGTCCTTCAAGAAGACCGTCGTGTTCTATCCCATCTGTATCGCGCTCATCTGGCTACCCTGTGTCGTGCTTGGCGTCGTCGCAGCTCACCAATTTCCGGGCCTCAAGGCGGGCGAATCCGATGATGTTATTTTACGACTGCTTACACTGAATACCGACGCCGTGCTGGCTGGCGTACTGGGGGCCGCCATTATGGCGTGTGTGATGGCGTCCGACTCCCAGATTCTTGCGCTCTGCACCATGTTCTCCCAGGACATCTTCGCGCACTATGGGGGAAAGGAACGTTTCGGCGACAAAGCGCAAGTGTGGACTGGTCGAATCTTTGTGATCTTAGTCACTGCCCTAGCCTATTTGGTCGGGTTGCGCTTAGAGGACAAGGCCGGCATCTTCGAGCTGGCGATCCGCTTCGCCTTCTCCGGGTTCGCGGCGCTTGCCCCGATCATGCTCGCGGCCCTGTTCTGGAAGCGGAGCACCAAGTGGGGGGCTCTCGCAGCAGCCATCTGGGTGATCTTCGCCATGTCAGGAACCTGGTGGCTCTACGATAACACCGCTGCCCTCGCTCCTAAACCGGGCCAACCGATGCACGAGATCTTTCCCATGTTAGGCCGGATGTTCCTGCGCAGTCCTAGCAACGTCCTGGTTTATGGCTATCTCCCCGTGCTCCCCATGGTCCTAGGATCGGCATTTTTCATGGTGATTGGGTCACTGCTGACTCGTCCCCCAAGCCGAAAGATTCTCGAGAAATACTTCCCTCCGAATCGTGCCAATTAACGAAGGGCCTCATTGCCCCTTCTGATCAAGCCAGGCTTTCAATTCAGCTATCTCAGCGGGGTTAAGACTGCGCCGAGGCGGCATGTATCCGAAGTCAACCAGGATCCGAATGGGATGCGCGTGCACCTTGAACAGCGGCATGCGATCACCATCAGCGTCATGACACTTGCTACAAAACTTTAAGGCCAGGGGCTTACCATAGTCAGCCGGAGTCTCCCCCTCAGGAAAGTGGAAACGCGAGAGGGGTTGATCGGCGATGTGTTTGCTGATGGCCGCAGCGAGCTTAGGATCGTTCACGAGATCGGCCCGCGCTGGGTGAATGGCGAGCGGGCCGGAAGAATGACATTTGTAACAGGTGGCCCCCTCAAACTTGACGCTTTCACCTTTCAGCTCCGCGAAATAATCCCAAGGCGGCTGAGTCGTGAGATCCTGAACAATGGAATAGTATCCCCACCCTTTGTCGGTCGATGTCCTCTGAACCAACAGATAAACGCGCGCCACCGCGTTGGAGAATGCGGAGATGTGATTCAACATGGGTTTGCGGATCACATCCTCCTGGGTGCTGATCAATCCAACGTCGGAGATAGGGACAGCCTTTCCCTGATCAAAGAGTCGACGAGCCTGAACCATGTATTCCTTCACCTCCTGCTTGGTCAGGCCGTGCACATCCGCGCGCCCATGAGGCGGAAGGGCGACTACTGCAGTGGTCCACTTCTTATGGATTTTGTCTACCCCCACCGTCGAACTCATCGCCATAAAATCCTCAGTGGAGTAGTGCGACAGATCCAGCGGCGGCTCGAGGAGCAGCCCGGTGCTGGTGGAAACAGCCGGTTTGATCAACGCCAGTTCCGGACCAGCGGCAGTGGATGGCGGTTCCACACCAAGACAAGGCAAGAGCAGAGCCGAAACGATAAGGTTGCCGAGGGCGAGAATGCGGATTGAGGCGTTGGCACTCAGAATGGGCTTAGTTTTTGCTACAGAGGTGGACTTGTCAAACCGGGAGACCCGATGTCGGAGGCGTATTCATCGGGTTTCCTCCGGCGTCACCTCGGTGCGCTGTCCGATTTCTCGATCCAGCCACTCCAATCGTTCAACGACCCATTGCTTCATTTGAGCCACGTCCTCCTCGAAAGTGAGCAGGTCAGGATAGCTCCCCTCGGCCGTCCGCCAGCGAGCCGAATTACGGCGAGCTGCATCGCCGACGATTCGCGCGTTCTCGTCGATCAGGTTCTGAATGGTTGATAGGGAAAAAGACCGGCTCCGCAGTTGCCGCCATCGACTCGAGAATCTCACTCGATACTCCGCCTGCGTCAGCAGGCGCTCGAAGAGATGATTCGAAAGCCACGCGTCGGTCCCAACTCGGCTCGCTTCCCAATTGCGCCCAAACGTGGCATCGTAGTCCCAGGGCACGAAAAAGAACTTCGGCAAAGGACCATTAGTCCCCGGTGCGTCACGCCCGAGGAGCAGGTTCTTGTCAAACCCGTCCATGTTGCTGGTCAACAACACGAGCAGGTGAAAGTCGATCGTGTTATCCAGGTCCAGGCGAGTGGCAATGCCCTTCGCTGGATCAAAAAATTCGGCGTCTTTCGTAGTGCTGACAAACCGGTTGAACCGGTCCAGCGGCCCCCAGTATTCCTTGATCAGTGGATCCGGCTCCCGCTGCTCGAATCCTCCATGACCCAGGTGATCGAAGGTAGCAGAATGATCCACCGCCTTGTAGAGACAGGCATGATGCAGGTTATTGCTGTCAAAGCGCTGCAGCCCCAACAGCGCCCGATCCACACGTTCCATGAGTAGATAGACACCGCGATAGTTGCCGTTGTAATTAACCTCGAGGAACCGACTTGCCGCCGCGAAGCGAGGCGCGTTGGACGTGGAAAGGGAACGGAACAAGTCGTAGGACAGCTTGTGCCGCATCAGAGAACGATCGACAAACGCCGCATTTAAAACCCAATGAGCATGGGTGCGCATCCCCAGCCATGAGACAGGCTGATCCAGCGTCAGCGCGAAGGACTTCTTGGGATAGGCCTGGGAGCTGGCTCCATGGAACTTGATCGTCCCGGCAAGTTCGCCAGTGCGTCCTGAACCAAGTCCGGGCGGAAAGACCCACTGCACTCGGCATGGCACTCGTCGGTCGGATGCGACGGGCTCCTCCGACCTGAGGAGAACGCGCGGCAAGTGGGATTCGACGGGCTGCTCCGCAGCACGGCTCGCAGACGTCCAGAGCCCCAACGTCACCAGCATGAAGAGCATGTGCTTCATCGCATTAACGGGTAAAGTGAACCTCGACGAAGGCCGTAAATGCAAGCTTGGTTCGAAGGTGGTCCTCATCGATCAGCCACGCCGCCAACCGGGCGGCCTGGACGAGCCGCATATTAGCCCTGGCGGGGACTTTGAGGATGGTTATGATGAACCTCAGGGCGGACCAGTCTTGGGCCGCCGGTTCCCGCATATGCAGCCCGGTGCTGACCCAGCTTTACGTGCAGTGATCGAGTCCATTCCCCAATGGAACGGACGAAACGCCGCCGTGGCGCCAATCCAAGCGGGCATCACGAATCGAAACTTCAAGGTCGAAATCGATGGCGAGGCTTTTGTGGTCCGAATTCCGGGAGTTGACACCCATCTGCTTGGTATCGATCGGGCCGTCGAGCATGCCATGGCCTGCGCGGCTGCCGCAGCTGGCGCAGGCCCCGAGGTCTTCGCCTACCTGCCCGACTCGCAGATACTGATCACCCGCTTCGTTGCGGGGGTGGGAATCACCGAGGAAGAACTCCAGAACGAACCGCGCCTCACGGCCGTGGTTCGCTCTCTGAAGAGGATTCACAGTTGCCCTGCTCTCGCTGCCGGGTTTCCAGTTTTTCGAGTGGTGCAGGACTATCTAAAAGTGGCGATGCGTCGAGGAGCCGATCCCTCCCCGGAGATGATCAAGCTTGCCAAACTAGGCGTACGCATCGAGGAAGCGCTCAATCGGAATGCCGTTACCAAGTGCCCCTGCCACAACGATCTCCTGAATGCCAACCTGCTACGCGAGGGGGATCACATTTGGGTGGTCGACTATGAGTATGCCGGCATGGGAGATCCCTTCTTTGATCTAGGAAACCTGTCGATCAACAATGGCTTCGGACCCGAGACGGATGAAACGCTGCTCCGGTGCTATTTCAGTGCAGTGACGAACGCGCATCGGGCTCGGCTCCAGCTGATGAAAATCGTTTCAGACCTCCGAGAAGCGGCGTGGGGCACGATACAGCAGGCCATATCCTCCCTGGATTGCGATTATCGTTCATATGCGGACCGTCACGCGACCCGCGGGCTGAGGACCGCCGCGGCTCCGCGCTTCAGAGAGTGGATGGCGGCCGTTTAAACCGGCTCAGACTCCCAGGGTCCCCCCCTAAAAAGCCCCCATTCGAAGAAGGCTGCTCAAAATCGTCTGGGAACTGTCCTTCCCAAGCATCACGGATCGTTCTAGAATTAACGGACATCATCTACCATTAAGTTATGAGCCAATATATCGACGGGTTCCTTCTCACGATTCCGAAATCCAAGCTGGCGGCGTACAAGAAGATTGCCACCAAGGCGGGGAAAATCTGGCGCAAACATGGCGCCCTCGAGTACCGGGAATGCGCAGCGGAGGATATGACAGCGCCTTCGATGATACCCTTTCCCAAGGTTACCAAGGCAAAGCCTACTGAGATCGTGATCTTCTCCTACGTGGTCTTCAAATCGCGGAAACATCGGGACGCGGTAAACAAGAAGATCTTCGCCGACCCCGAACTGCAAGGCATGTGCGAAGCCGCCAATGGCATCGTGGACTGCAAACGCATGGCCTACGGTGGCTTCGAAAGTATTGTCTCGCTCTAGCAGCAAACACCTCCGTCGCGAAGGCAGGGCTGTTGTGAGGCTAGGAAGCCCTCGGAGCAGGAACATTTTGCCCACGAACCACGCGGACCACACGGATGTGAGGAGAGGCCGCAACCCCGACCGCGGGGCCGGGGCGAGTAGCCGAGCCGACTGAAGCTACCGCTCTGCTGAATTCCCTCCGACTCCGTGTGTTCCGTGGGCAAAACTTTTCCTTGGAGGTTGTCTCGGCCTTCCATTCGAGCCTGGTAGGAGCCGAGGTGACGAGGCTTGGTTCATGGAGGGGAACTGGCTTTGATCAGCCTGATCTGCACGATCCGTCGGTTCCCACTGATTGAGTGCTCCTCCGCGTTCTCCGCGCCTCCGCGAGAGATTCCGGCAGTCATTCGGAGTCAGGGGAGGGATCTTTTCTCGCGGAGGCGCGGAGTGCGCGGAGAGGAAAGAGTTCACCTTCGAGACTCACATCGGGCGAACGAACGTGCCCATGATCGAAAAATTCTGCTCGTCCAACCGAAACGCCTAAAAAGAGCAGGACCAAAAGTTTGAACGAAAAGCGGACCCCCCTCGGAAAGGAACAAAGTTGTATACAGCCCTCTACTGCGTTTCAGGATCCGACGGAGTCGGACAGCTCGGAATCATTCCAATTCCAAAGCACCACCTCCCACTCCAAGCCATCGAACGAGATGGAATGGATCGTGCGAAATCCCATCTTCCAGTGGGCCTTCAGCGAACGGACGTTCGATCGAGCGACGTCGGTGACGGCACATTGATAACGTCCCTGCATGGATCGCCGAAAGTGCCCATAGATCTGGCCCACCAATCCGATGCCGCGGTAGCCCTTGGCGATGCAAAGTTGCCCCACTACCACATAAGGGACTTCTCGCAACAATTTCCCTCGGAAGTCCAGCGGATCGATTTGACGAAACAGGTCGGCTAGCAGAGGGTTTCCATGCCGAATCGCCTGCGTGGCAGCCAAGGCGTAGCCCACGATGCGATCTCCATCCACGGCCACGACGGAGGGCTCGCTTTGGTTCATTCGACGGAGGTAATCCAGTTCATACTCGGCGGTCAGGAAACCTTCCCGAGCCGCTTCTTCCTCCGCTAGATTTCTGCGCAGATTGGCAGCCTGGAGCGCCAAAATGCTCTTTAGCTCACATTCCTGGTCAACGAGCTTGGTTCGAATCATGGCTTCACACCGTCTTCGCGTGGCGATCGGGAGGGCTTGCAACCGCTTCCGACCAGACCGCGAAGCTTAAGCAAGTTTCCGAAGCTTCGTGATGCGACCAACCTCGACCCACTCCACCACGAAGATATTTCCTTCACGATCAAAGCAAGCCCCATGCGGCGCCACAAATTTGCCCGGCGCGAAGCGATCGCGCGTTTTTTCGCGGACGCCCTGATAGTGCCCTCCATCACCTAAATGTGCAATAAGCCGGTTTTGACGATCGAAAAATGTAACTCTCGCCTCGAGGTCAGGGATCAATTGAGGTAAAACAAACCGATTCTGAGCAGTCAGACGGAGTTGCGCGAATTGGCAAATCGCTTCGCCTTCAAAATGCTCCTTTCCAGCAACCAAGGAAACGTGGTGCGTACCACCGGGGTTAAACCAAAAGGCTTGATGACTTTTTCCTCAATATAGGCGGCCGCTTCCTCCACGGAATCCGTGCAATAAACCAAATCCAGATCGCTGCGACTAATGGTTCCGGTCATGGCCAGCTTCTCGAGCAAAAGACGTAGCTCCTTCCAATAATCCTTCCCCAGCAAAATCACCGGAAAGCTTTTCACCTTCCCCGTCTGGATCAACGTCAGCGCTTCAAACAGCTCATCGAGGGTGCCCAGGCCTCCGGGACAGACGACGAAGGCGTAGGAATACTTCATCAGGATGGTCTTGCGCACCGAGAAGAATCTCATGTTGACCCATCGATCCAGATAGGGATTCGGATCTTGCTCGGTGGGGAGCTGGATATTGCACCCCACCGACCGGCCGCCCGCCTCCCGAGCGCCGCGATTGGCCGCCTCCATGATGCCCGGCCCTCCCCCGGTCATGACCGTAAATCCAAGGCGCGCAATGGCGGCGCCCATTTGCCTGGCTGCTTCGTAGTAGGGGTCTCCCGCCGGAATGCGCGCGGATCCAAACACGGTCACACACGGTCCAACGAAGTGCAGCGCGCGAAATCCCCTCAGATAATCGGCGAACACCCGGAGCAGGGTAAGAAACTCATTGGTGCGGGAATGCGGCCCCTCAAGCAAGTGGTAATCAGCCAAGGAGTAAGCCGAGCGAGTCTCGGCGGACTCCGGTGGGCTGGTCGTGACACGCCGGTCACCGGAAGACAATGGCTTGGAATGGGGATCTTGCGAGGCTGGATTCATGACAGGAATGTCCAATGGGTCATCGCCGAGCCAGACGGCCCGGTGACAAGATGAAATGTCATCTTAAACATCGGGATCACCTTGCCGAGGCACCAGAGCCTGAACAAGCCAAAACCGTTTTTAGACTATGCTTTGAATCTCAACTCGTTCATCAATGTCCTACACGCTCACTCACATGAAACCAACGACATTCCGCCTCGTGATGCTTCTGTTGACCTCAGTCGTTGCCCATTCCGCCGCCGCCGCGACAACGGCTGAAAAGACCCTGGTGGCCTGGGCCTCCCCAGCCAACCTCAGCCAACGCGGGGGCAGCGTTCTGACGTGGGATGACCGCGAATCCCACTTTGATGGCATTGTCTTCGGGGAGGTGTCGCCGCGACGCTGGATGGCAGGCAGCGATTTCTATCGCCGAACGTTACGCGCGCAGGAGGAACTGGCGCAGGAAACCGCCGGCCCTACAACGCTGGTACAGATCGCCATCGTGTATCGAAAGGACGGAGTCTCCGTGTATCGCAATGGGTCGCTCTATTCGCACCACCCCGTTACCGAGTTGGCCACGTTCGGCAAGGGAAGCGCCGTGATCATGGGCTTGCGCCATCTCGACGCTCAGGATGGTGCCTGCTTCGCCGGAACCATCGACGATGCTCGCCTCTACGATCTCGCCCTCTCGTCGGCCCAGATCCAGGCACTAAAGCCGAATGAGCCCTCCGACCCCAAACCTTTTGCGTGGTGGCATTTCGAAGATGGAAGGCCGGAGGATGCCATGGCCAATTTCCCCGCAGGCAAGCTGGCGGGCAATGCGCGAATTGAGTCCGGCCGCCTGGTCTTGGACGGCAATCAGAGCTATTTCGTCTCGCCGCCTTCGGCAGCGCCGAGGCCGATCGGGACACCAGGGCCGGATGTTACGGAGGAGTTCATCCTGAATTATCACTTGATGCACCCTGGCGAGGCGAGCCTGCCCGGCGATCCGAATCCAGCCTTTTACCTCGACGGCACCTACCATCTTCACTACATCCTCGGCCACACTTGGCGCGGCAAAGGGTCGTTCAGCTTTGTGCACGTCACCAGTCCGGACATGCTTCACTGGACCTGGCAGCGAACCCAACTTCAGCCCGCGTTCACCGAGCACGGAATGTTCAGCGGAACCGGTTTTGAAACCAAGGATGGACGTCCTGCGGCGATCTATCACGGACAGGCTTCGGGCAGAAATCAAATCGCCATCGCTAAGGACCGCTCCCTGTCGGGATGGGAAAAGCCATTTCCTATCGATGTTAGAAATCCCGATGGCAGCGAAGCCAAGATCAGCCATTGGGATCCGGACTGCTTCTTGATCGGCGATACCTATTACGCCATCTCCGGAGGAGCCAACCCGCCCGTGTTCAAATCGAAGGATCTCAAGACCTGGACACTGATTGGCGACTTTGTCCGCCAGCATCCCTCGGATGTCACCATCGGAGAGGACATCTCCTGCCCGAACTTTTTCCGTCTGGGCAACAAGTGGATGCTCTTATGCATCAGCCATCCGCTGGGCTGTCGCTACTATCTCGGGGACTGGGATTCCCAGGCGGAGCAATTCGTCCCGGAGTCCCACGGACGGATGAACTGGGCACGGACGGATCAGCCGGTCTGGGGGCTTTTCCAGCGTACCGATTTCTTTGCGCCCGAAAGCCTGGTTACGCCCGACGGCCGTCGGGTCATGTGGGCGTGGGTCACCTCGGCCGGACCGGACAACAAACTGCTCAACAAAACCATTCAGTCCCTTCCTCGCGAACTCAGCCTCGCTCGCGATGGAACGCTCCGAATCAGGCCCCTCCGCGAGCTGGAAGGGCAGCGCTCCCAGTCCAAAGTGCTGACCCAGGTCAAGCTGCAGCACCCCATCACCGGGCATGGAGATCGGGTGCCGCCTCGAAATGGACCCGCGCTGCAAACCATCGCTGAGCTGGAAAGCGACTCCCTGGAGATTCGCATCACCGTAAACCGGGCTGAGGCCGCGCGAAAGCTCTTTGGCTTCATGCTTTTTGCCGACGGCAAGGGCGGAGGACTCCCAATCCTCCTCCGACCGGAGACGTCCACGGTCCGGTTGGGAAGCGTCGAAGCTCCCTTTTCCGTTGCCAGCCTGGAGCCCGGGGAGAACGTCGATCTGCGGATCTTTATCGACAAATACCTCGTCGAGGTTTTTGTCAACGATCGACAGGCGCTCCTAGCAGCCCACCTGGATCGTCCCGCGAAGTCCGTGCTCGAGGGATTCACGGTGGGAGCTGCCACTCAACTCGATCGAGTGGAAGTTTGGAACCTCAAACCCACGAATCAAGGTCTCCGAGAGGCCCAAAAATCTCGAGTGTGGGAACCAAGCCGCAACAGCTCGCTCTAGGCCTAGCTCTCTGCGGCGGCCTTTTGGGAGTGGCGAAGGCTCACCTCACGAAGTAATGCTTGCCCGATGAGATCGGAAGCCTCGGGCTTAAACCCGGTCTCATGGAGTAAATCCTGCAATGACGAGGCATCCTCCACCACGACTTTCGCGGACAGGGTTTCGGCACGTTGTATGATCGCAGCGATGGCGTCGAAGTAGGTAAGTTGGTCCCGGACCACTTCGGGCAACGCCAGATAGAGATAAAAGTGAAGCCAGGTTCCCCGCTTCGTCAGCACAAAGGAGCACTGGCGCATTCTCGGATCGTCAGGAGCTGCCCCATCCTGAGTGACGATAAACGGCCCTCGACCTTCCACATGATGAACCAGTTGGCACAGGTTCTGAACGTGAAAGTCCTGGAACTGATTCGTGATTGAATTGGCAAGTTTCACAATCATAGTCGTTCCGTTCTTCCCTTCTCTGAGCCGAGCCATAGGAAAAGGTTACAACTACCGAGATCGTTCCCGCTGTTAGAACGCTGACCACTCCGAATCCTGCAATCGGCGGTCAAAACAAAGCAAAGCGAGGAGAGTGTCGATCGCCATCGGGGCGGAGGTTGATGGCAGAAGATGAAGACACGTCATCATTCCAGACCCACCAACAGCAGCCAGAAGTCCCCGACTATGCCTTTCGAAGCCGATTGGGGTCGCAGACTTCATATCATCCTGGAAGGCGGCACAAAGTTCGGCCTAGCTCTTAGAACTCTGTTTTTGGGTTTGGGCTTACTCATCCCGGCGTACTCCGCAGAGTTAACCGATGTCACGTCCTCTCACTTTAGCGGGTCAGCGAACTGTGCCTTCTGCCATGACCAGTGGGGGCGGGGTCTTACCGACAAACTTGGTAATGACGTGTCGATCGCCGGTGACTGGCGGGGAACCATGATGGCGCATTCCTTCAAAGATCCTCTCTGGCGCGCTGTCATGGAAGCGGAGGTCGAGGCTCACCCCAAGCTGCGTAAGTTCATCGAGAACAAGTGTCAAACCTGTCATGCGCCCATGGCGAAAACGCAAGCGACCCAGGATGGCCTGGGAGAACTGTCGTTCGCGAAGGCGAAGCAGATGCCTCTGGCGGCGGATGGGGTGAGCTGCACCCTGTGTCACCAGATCCAGCCAGGGAATCTAGGAACGGCAGCCAGTTTCAGTGGCCACTACGAGATTCACAATAACCGGGAGATCTTTGGTCCCTACGACGACGTGTTTGCGGGACCGATGCTGCGTCACGTCAACTACACCCCACAGTTGGGTCAGCACGTTCAAGACTCCAAGCTCTGCGCCACGTGCCACACCTTGTTCACTCCGATCGTGGATGCCAAAGGGAACATCACGGGGGAGTTTCCCGAACAAGTCCCTTACCTGGAATGGCGGAACAGCGACTACGCCAAAAGCGGCAAGCATTGCCAGGATTGTCATATGGAGCGTCTGAATGAATCGATTAAGATCAGCAGCCGCCCACCCTGGCTGGAAGGCCGCGAACCATTCTGGCGTCATCAGTTTGTCGGGGGCAACGCCTTCATGCTCGCGTTGTTCAAAGATCAGTCGAAAGCGTTGCAACCCAACGCCGACGTGGCGCAACTGGAACAAACGATCACCCAAGCGCGACGTCAACTGGCCAAGGCAGCTACGGTCACGCTGCGAGGTCAGCGCGAGGGGAATAAGCTCAGTTTAAAAGTGACGGTCCAAAACCTATCCGGGCACAAATTTCCAACCGGTCATCCTTATCGACGCGCCTGGCTTCATGTGCGGGTTATTGAAGCCTCGGGGCGTGCCGTATTCGAATCGGGCGCCGCAGATCAGAACGGTTCCATCGCAAGTCTCTCCACGGGATACGCGGCACACCAGGACGTCATCACTCAACCGGACCAGGTTCAGGTCTATGAGGCAGTGATGGGGGATGCCGCAGGGAATGCCACTCGGTCGCTATTGGGGGCCACTCAGTATCTCAAGGACAACCGACTTCCGCCGCGTGGGTTCACACCGGGTGGCCCCAACAACGCCCACACTGCTGTCCGAGGCGAGGCTGTCCAAGATGAGAACTTCAACACCAACGGCAACGGACGCGATGAGGTGACTTACCGCATTGACCTCGAATCGGCTGAAGGCCGGATTCTAGCGCAGGTCCAACTACTCTACCAATCCGTGCCTCCGGAAGCCGTCGCACGATTCAAGAACAGCCGAGGCTCCCCTGCGAAGGAATTTTACAAGATGTATGAAAGGGCGGACAAGACCCCGGAACTCGTTAACGAAGCAAAGCTTGAGTTTTGATCAAGGAATCACTGCGCGATAGTACCGTTGTAGGGCGGGTGCATTGGTGTCGCGGAAGGTCACCTGATTCGAACTGCCGGGGATCGTTGCCAGCGTCTCCCAAGCACGCAAATCCATGGTGGATTCAATCCGCGCGGTCTGCCCCACGGGAACATTGATCTGGAAGCCGAAGCCCTCATCGCCCTGCACCGCCGGCACGCTCAACAGTAAGGGCGCCGGAGCGGGCTGAACCTGATCGATTAAAGCCCGCCAGCTGAGAATCAGTTGGGAGAAATCGGTTTGGCCATAACCCAGATGGTTGACCAGCAATTCCCACGGCTTATGCGATGGGGAATTCGTTACCCCGTTGATGACTGCGAACGTAGGTTGCCCGCCATTTTGAAAATTAAAGCGCACTCGGTTCGTGCTCGTGCTATTGTAGTCGTTGACCACATGCTCGAACCCCTGCTGGCGGACAAAGTTGTCGGTGGCCGTGCGATAATTACTGCGGGGCTCCTGGTTCACCGCGATATGAAGGACCGGCACCCCGTAAGGATTGCCTCCGCGACCTACATAGTAGTCCGCGATTCCTTTGTCCACCTGCGGTGCGGCGGCCACACAGAAAGGACACCAAACTGCGAACCACTCCAGGAAGATGACCCGTCCAGCCAAGTCGCTCAACTGGACCGGATCTCCCGCGTTCACCACCGTTCCATCCGGTCGGCTAAACGGTTGACGTGCGATCAACGAAAAGTCGCTCACTTGGTCACCGACCTTGTAGGTCGCAGCTGCGACCAACGACAATGAGGACAGGAGCAAAGTGGCAACAATGGATTTGAGGAGGCGCATAACGTGAGTAGCGGGTTGTTTGGTGGTGGCTAGAAGTTGCCGGACCAGCTCAGCTGGACCAGTCCGAACTTGCGACTGCGATAGAGGTTGGTAAAGGGGGCGGTGCCGATGTCCACCCGGTCGTAATAGGCATGATGGGGGGCGGCATAGACTTTGAAGGTAGATCGGCGTCCTTGATACCGGATTCCGAGACCGAGTTCATAGGTATCCAGAGCAGGAGCAGCCGTAGAAATAAGGCGCGAGTTCTCGATCTCGCCAGTGTCCCGATAGAACCGCCCGGTGACACCAGCCACCCAGCGAGGCGCGAAAGAATACTCCACGGTCCATCCGGCATACCAGGCCACCAAGCTCGGATCTTCATTCGCATATCCTCCACTGAGCCGAAGCACCCACTTCTCGGCCAAAGCCACGTTCAAGCCACTGCGATAGGAATAGCGAGCATCGCGTCCCGAGGTGACGGTGAGCTGAAACTCGTTCAAGAGCCGCAGACGAGAGGTCAGCACATTCTCGAATCGGAGGCTCGGGGAATAGGTATGCAGGAATTCCCTGCCCCTCTCGAGTCCTGGAGTGGGATTCTGCGGCGTGGAGTCGGGAAGATCATACCCCGGGGCGATGGCGTCATTGGCGTAGAAGAGATTCACATCGAGAAAGCCAACCGTCGGCCGATACTCCCACCGCCATCCCGCCGCCGCATTAAACCCGCGTGGATCCGGAAGCTCGTACTCCGGGAAAGAGTTGAACTGCTGACGATAATAGCTACTCAGCCAGAGGGATCGATAATCGGTGAATCCATCGTAGGCCCCGAAGCTGGTCACCTGGGTTAAGGAATCACTCCATTTGTGACGAAAGGCCAACCCGCCGGAGTACTGGTTCTCCCGCAGATGCTGGGCGCTTCCCAGGGCATCGAAGGCAATGAAGGGCTCATAATCCAGAGAGAAAGTCTTCAGGCCCAAGCTTACATCGACCTCGAAACGCGATGTCTGAATCTTGTAACGAGCCAGATTGTCGGTCAGAACGATGTCATCCCCGAACAAGACTTCCATTCCAGCCTCGGCGGTCTGGGACTTGATTCCGTTGTTCGGACCGGATTGATCGTCCGAAAGCGGCGGATGACCGGGAACCTCATTTCTCAAGCCTTGGGCACTCTGTCCCAAACGATCGATCACACCACGCAGAGTTTTCACGGAATCCAAACCTTCTTCACGATAGACCAGGTTGAAGGTTCCTCCGCCCGCGACTCGGGTCCCATCGATGATCACGATGAAGGGCGTCGCGGTTCCGCCGAGTTTGTCCAGGAGCGCGCCATCCAGGTCGTTCACAACCAACTCGACGCCAGTCTCACGAATGTAGGTGTCGGTTTGTTCCGGATTCTGGGTCTCGATGTTCACCGAAACGACTTGAACAGGGATACCGTTGGGATTGCCTCCCTTGGTTGAATAGTATTTCTGCACACCGCCCTCCAAAGCCAGGGAGGCCTGTTTGCAAGGAGCACACCAGTAGGCAAAGAAATCTAGGACCACGATCTTTCCGGAGAAATCACTGAGCCTTAGGATCTCAGCGGATTTCCAGCGCGGCAACTCCCAGAGGGGAACCTCCGCCGAACGACCGGTTCGAAGCCCAACCTCGAGGAGGAAAATGCCCGCTAAGGCCCAGATCCTGGACTGGAAACCCCTCCATTGAACGTAGGATTTCATATTCAGAGGCGTCTATCTGCAGGCGGTGCACCCGCTGTTGGCCGCTCCACCCGACCCTGCAGCACCGGTCTCGAGCTGAGGAATCAGTCGCGAGCTGAAGTTCAGGGGTAAAGAGTCTGAAAAGAGCATGTTGGGCTGAGAAACCAGTCGTTGCTGACTCACACGCGGGCCCTGACAGCCGCACACCGCGAAAACAGCCAGGCCGGAAAGGGCTAAAGCAAGAAAGCGACCTCGAGGTAGCAGCCGTTGCCGGGCGATCGGTTCTCGCTCTAGGCGGAGAGCCCGGCCCTCAGGTTTCCATTCCGGTGAGTTGATCTGATTGGGCATGACGGTTTTCGGACAAAGTTAGTGCGTAGATGCCTAAGTCAGAGGAGCGAGTCCCCACAATATTCCCAGCGGGTCTTCGAATCTGGATCGGCTTCCAAGACTTGGTCGCATGACCTTGGCGGTCCTTACAACAATTCCTGTAAGGAAGCTAACCTCCCAGATACGACCGTCGGAACCGCGGCCCACTATTGCGACACTCGGAAGAAGCACCCCGGTCCGGCCAGGGCGGTCTCGATGACAGCGCGCCCCTGCGCGTCGGCCATTGCTTCAGCGGCCAGAGTCCACGGACCTTTCAATTCCCTAGCCGCAAACAACTGCAGACGCGCACCCGGAGTGGAAACGACCTCCAGCACGCCGTTGGGCGGAAGGATTCGGACCCAGCGCAGGACGAGGGCCGAGGAGGTGTTGCGACGCTCGAATGCACCCAGATCGAAGCCAACGCCCTGCGGCCTGGAAACGCCGCGCTGGTCCGTTACCACGAACTCCGAGTGAGGGGCGGCATCGATGGCAGGACTGTCCGCCAGCAAGGAAACGGTCCAGGTAGGTCCCCCGTTGTCTTCGAGCGTCCCGAGTCGCGGATCAAGACCAGACCGGCTTCCACCCGCCTGAAGATGACCGCTGTCGTCTGAGCTAAGATTGTAGCCCACGTCGATGACCGTTCCGGCGAAGTTGCTGCTACCAGCAGCGTGCGCAAAAACGCTGCGGCTGATTCGCACACTGGAGTGGTCGGAGGCGATGGCCCCTCCGTTTCCCGGCCTGGATCCGAAGCTCTCAGCCGCCACGTTGCCCACGAAAGTCGCATGAACAATGGAGACCGTATTCGATTCAGAATCAGAGAAAAGTGCGCCGCCCCGGTGAGGCGCCGCTTGCCCTTCCCCGAGAGGACCCTGCGGAAGGGATTCCAGACGCGCGGTGACGGTGTTTCGATACCACGTCGAGTTGAGCGCTGTAAGAACACCATGATTCGCCATTGCACCACCGCTTCCCTGCCCGCTTCCAGAATAGGCAAAACTGCCCGAAAACCGTCCCTCACCACCTCGAGCCTCGTTACCCGAGAAGGTGCAGCCTACAACGTCAAGCTGCCCGGAACTCTCAATGGCTCCTCCGGAGGCATCGGCCCCGCGGTGTTGAAAGGGTTCGCTCATGCCTCTACCGCCCTGAGCCGCGTTGGAAACAAATTGGCAATCCACCAACTGAACCACCCCCCGATCATTGTAAATCGCTCCTGCCCGGGCCGAGGTGGCGCCGAAGCGCACGGACGAAGGCTGCTCGGACAGGACCAGGCCGTCGCCACCGCGGGCGAGGTTCCCGGTCCACTGACATCGCAACGCGTTGATCGTGCCTCCCATGTTGTCGATAGCCCCTCCCAACCCTTCCGTGCCGGCCGAACTCACGCCCTGAGCGAGGTTGTTCTCGAATCGAACATCCCGTAGGGTCAATTCCCCACCGCGACTAGAAATTGCCCCACCCCGCTGGGCAACACCATCGCGAAGCCGAATCCCTCGGAGCTCGCAAGCAACGCCGAACTGAACCACCAGGATCTGATGAAGGCCGCCTCCGCTTAACGTGACGTCGTGGCCTGCGGCGTCTAGATACAGTCGTTTGGAAACGATGAGGGTAGCGGGGATCTCGATGGTAGCATTGCAGGTAAAACGGTAGAACCCGCCCGTGGTTACAGCCTCGCGGAGAGAAGCATAACTGCAGCCGAGCGGATTGATCGGCTCAAAGATGGCGGCGGAGACCCGGAAATCGACCGCAGCCAAGCAGAGCGCGATAACCGACAACCGGAGGCGGAGTCGGCGAAAGGCGTTAGTCATAAGGCAATCCAGTTGCACGGGCTCGAGACCGCTCGGCCTCCACCCACCGCGGAGGCAGGTGACACGCGAGACGAAAGGTGATCCATTAGGCACTTCTAATGCACCCACCACAGGAACGCAAGGGAGTGGCGAGCTTAAAGGTAGGTCGGGAAACCAGCTTCCGGGCTCAGGATTGCCTCCGGCTAAAGGTTTGTAACTTTCGGCCAGATCGCGGCTCGGATAGACACGAACAGTTATGCAACACGCAAACATGAATCCCGAAACGGCGGTGCGCGGGCGGTGGAATCCCTATTTAGTTGGCGTGTGTTTAGGAGTCCTTAGCTGGATTGCATTTGGTCTATTGAATCAACCCCTGGGTATCTCCACTGCCCTCTCCGCGGTATCGAGCGTGTGCGCCATTCCCCTGATCGGATCCGAAGGGGTTACTCAAAATGCCTATTGGGCTAAAACGCCGTTGAAGCTGGATGGCGGCATGCTGTTCCTGATCGGAACCTTCCTCGGAAGCCTCCTCAGCGTGATGCTCAGTCGGTCCTTTAAGGCCGAGAAAGTGCCATCGGTCTGGAGGGAGCGGTTTGGCGGATCGGTTGCGAAACGATTTGTGGTGGCCTTTTTGGGGGGAGTTCTCCTGATGTATGGCGCCCGCATGGCGGGTGGATGCACCAGCGGACATGGGATCAGCGGCAGTCTCCAGTTGGCGCTGAGCAGCTGGACCTTCTTCCTGACCCTATTTGCGACCGGGGCTGCGACCGCCCTGCTGCTGTTCGGAAAACGCAACCCCACCACACTCGCCTCGAGTACCAAACAACCCTAAACCGGGAAACCATCTATGGAACTTCCAGTCTCAGCCGAAACCGCCCGATGGCTAGCCATACCGATGGGAATGCTCTTCGGCATGCTCCTGCACCGCGGCGGAGTTGCGCACTACAACGTCATCGTCAATCAATTCCGATTTCGCGACTTCACCGTGCTCAAAATCATGTTCACTGCCATCCTGGTCGGTGGAATCGGAGTGCTGCTTCTCAAACAGTCAGGTCATGCACAGTATCACATCAAGCCCGCGAATATGCTGGGTGTCACCCTCGGAGCCAGCTTATTCGGGATCGGCATGGTCCTCTATGGATACTGCCCGGGTACCGGGGTAGCTGCACTGGCAACGGGCAGTCTTCATGCTTTGGTCGGATTCGGCGGAATGATGGTGGGCGGAGTCTTATATGCCCTGAGCTTCAAGTGGGTGGAAAGTCATATCCAAACCGTTGCCGCGCTAGGGAAATTGCGATTGCCCGACGTGACTGGAGTTCCGGACGCAGCGTGGTTTGCGATGCTTTGCGCCTTGGCTGCAGTCGTTTTCTGGGCGATCGAACGGCACGAACGAAACCGCAGGAGCAGTCGGCCCATGATGAATCAACCCGTCAGCTAAGCCCAAGTCAATGATGGCACCAAATACATCCTTCTCGAAGGGTCTCGCTTACCTAGCACTCCTGATAATGGGAGGCGCTTCCTACGAACCCGCTCGGGCCGCGGAGCCGACGGCCCAGGAGATTCCACCAGCGCTCAAACAAGAGACGGTCAAGCGCGGCAAGGCCATCACCTCAGAGACCTTTGGGCTGCTGAGTTCCAACCTTGTTTCGGTTCTCAAAACAGGTGGCATTAGCAACGCACTACCCTTCTGTTCCGCTGTGGCGTCGCCGCTGGTCGGCGGCGTGGCCAAGAAGCATGGAGTCTTGCTGCGCAGGGTGACTCACAAGCCGCGCAATCCGGCAAACCGAGCCAACGAGGCCGAGCTAAAGGTCTTGAGCCAATTCGAAGCCTCACTAGCGGCATCGACTAACCTCCCGCAGCCAATGGTGGTTCAATGGATGCCAGATCAAGTCACCTTTCTCGCCCCCATCGTGATCAACAACTCGGTATGCCTTCAGTGCCATGGCCGTGTCGGAAAGGACCTTTCGCCGGAGCAGACGGGTCTGATCCGAAGACTGTACCCCCAGGACGAGGCCACGGGTTTTGTGACGGGTCAATTGAGAGGAATCTGGCGAATCGATTTCCCCATGAGTTTGTTGACAGCTCCCAAACCTTCTTCTAACTAAGCCTCCATCAGAAGATCGGTTACTTTTCCGCAGGACAATACCTAGACCAAGGCAGGGAGAGACTCTGTCGAGCCCATGCAGGCCCAATAGGTGCAAGGGTGGAACGAGCCACGGCGAGGAGCGACAAGGAGTGATCGAGGCCAAGAGGAGAGGGAGCGGGACCAGATCCGAGTAATCAGAATCTCCATAGCCCCTTTCATCTTCAATGCGCTCTGTGCCTGCATATCGCTGCTTGCCTCTAAAGCCGGAACCGGCTTAGGATGGCACCATGGATCATTTTGAAGTTGTTCGATCCGAACCTCGAGATCGGCGTGTGTTGCCCGGCGTCAGCTCTTGGGGGCTCATCCTTTTAATCTTGGTTGCCTGGGCGATCCCTGTGGGGGCCGACAACGCCAATCTGTCCTGGGCCAAGCGTGCGGGAGGAGGCACGACCGATGAGGGCTCCGCCATAGCGGCCGACGAACTGGGAAACACCTACATCACAGGATACTTTAAACTCACCGCCACTTTCGGAGCGGGGGACCCAAGTCCCGTGCAACTCACGGCGCTGGGCCAAGATGTGTTTGTAGCGAAGTATGGACCAGGAGGCGCACTGCTGTGGGTTCGGCAAGCGCGTTCCCAAGCGGGTTGGGGATCCGGCATTGGTTTGGATGCAGCCGGCAACTGTTACGTATTTGGGCACTTTGGACCCACCATCACCTTTGCGTCTGGAACCCCCCAACAGGTCTCGTTCAACGCGCTGGCCAATGATTTGTTCCTCGCCAAATACGACAAGGATGGGAATTTTCTATGGGCCAAGCAGACCCAGGGCTCGAATAGCGAAACCGCGAACGGCATCGCCGTCGATCAGGCCGGCAACTCCTTCGTGACCGGACGGTATGGCTCCAACCCGGTGACGTTCGGAGCGGGTGAATCCAATCAAACTGCCTTGCCCGGGCTCGGCAGAAACAACGGCGAAGATGTGTTCATAGCCAAGTACAATCCCAACGGGCAGTTGGTGTGGGCGAAGAGCGCCGGCGGAGCGACGGGTAACGGAGGTATGGGAATCGACATCGACGACTCAGGAAACGCGTACGTGGTGGGCAGATACAGCGGCACCGCCACCTTCGGCCCCGGTGAGGTCCATGAGACGGTGCTCAAGGGACCGCTCGGGAGCAACTACGAGATTTTCGTGGCAAAATACCTGAGTGATGGAACGCTGGCCTGGGTTCGTAGCGGACTGGGGCAGGCGGAACACGATGAGGGCACGGCGATCGCCGTAGATAAGGATGGCAACAGCTACGCGACGGGCACTTTCCGCAGCCGCGCACCCTTCGCCGGGGAACTGAATCAAACTCAACTCGATGAAGGCGGATCAGCTGACATTTTCGTGGTCAAACATGACAAGGACGGAAACCAACAATGGGTGAAGATGATGGTTGGTCCTGCTGATGAAGTGTCGACGGGCATCGCCGTAGGATCAGATGGCAGCTCCTACGTGACCGCCCACGGATTCCACCTCGTCGTCGGCGCCGAGGAGGATCACGAAACCAGCCTTAACGGCGAGGGTCAGGGGGACGTTTTTATAGCCAAACTGGACACCCAGGGCGGACTGTTGTGGGCGCGGTCAGACGGGGGGATCGGCGATGATCGGGCGATGGGTATTGCCGTCGATAAAACCGGCGGAATCCATGTCGTGGGAAGATTCGGTCAAACCGCAGTTTTCGGCGAGGGCCAACCCACTCGCGCCTCCCTCACGTCGGCCGGAGCTACCGATACTTTCATCGCACGGTATCAGGTAAAGGTGGATGCACTCCAACCGGCACGCTTTGTCAACTACAGCCTTCTGTTCAACGGCAATCCTCAGCTGCGCTTCTCGGGCTCGGCTCAAAAAACCTATGATATTTTCCGGGCCACAACACTTACGAGTCCCAGCTGGACTGCGGTGGGAACCGTTCTCACCGACGGAAGTGGTAACGGATCCTTCGAAGATCAGGATGAGGATTTGACCTTCCCGGCATACTACCGGGTTGATGGAAAGTAAACGGGGGCACTGCCGTGCCCTTCCCCATGCCGGGTCGCTCGACGGGAACCCGGCCACCGAAATTCACCTACTCCACGAGCACGGTATAAAAATGGTAGTCCCCCGAAGCATCCTTTTCAAAACCGACTCGGGCATTCGAGCTGGGCTGGAGGGTGTCCCCAGTTAATTCCCAGTCCGGAACGTCCAGGCGGGATCGGGTGAGAAGTGAATAGCGGAACCCCGCGATGGCATCGAACTCGAGTCTCACCGTACCGTTCATTCCCGAAACTTGGAGGACAGGAGGCGTCGGCAACGCACGGATCCGTCCTGGCGAGGCGACGTCGGAGGTGAGCTCTGCTTGAATCGCGCCATGGACGCCCGCAGCGCTTAAGAAACCAAATTCCTCGCGGCTGGGGTCATAGATGAAAGAGAACCCTGCTGTCGCCATTTCAAAATCGACGCTGGCAACCAGGTCGGCAGGATCCGTGGCCTGAGCATCCCAGAGTCGGATGCTGTCACCCGATGCCCCCAGACTTAATCCTGAACCGGTGTAGGTGACAATTTGCAGCGTGGCCGATAGAGCCGAGTTACCCCACCAGCTGCGAAACTGCACAGGGGTCAGCTCCTCACAAAACACCACCGATTCCCCGGGAAGGATGACCAGACCGGACGGGAGGACGAACGCATCCGTCAACGCGCCGGAGTTTTCGTTGAACCGCCAGCCCGATAGGTCCACGGGCTGCGATTCAAAGCTGGTTAGCTCCCACCAATCGGCCGTCGGAACATTGGGACTCGGGGCCAAGCTCGACATGGCTTCCGTGATCCTCAAATCAGGTTTAGACCGCAGGGTGAGCATGGCCGTGTTAGTAATTGCTCCGCTCGCATTGGAGGCCACGATCTGGTATTCGCCGGCTCGGTCAGGTGAAAGGTCGGAAAGTTGGAGCTGGGCATTGGTCTCTCGGCTGAGGTTCTGTCCGCTGAAACTCCATTGATACGTAGGCACGGGGTATCCGACGGCCGAGCTGACTAGAGTTGCGCTTCCACCGACGAAGGCGACTTGGTTGGTCGGCGAAACCGTGAACCGCGGAGGAGCGGGACATTGTGCCGGGAAATAGTATAGAGCCGGATTCCTTCCCTCGCTCACAGTGACATAGCCGGTCCCATCGGGCAGCAGAGCGATACCCTCCCCGTTCGGTTCAGTGGGAGGGCCAATGACGGGAATAAGCTGTCCCGGAAGCGCCAGAGTTTCACCGACCGATTGATCGAGGCACCGGCCCCACGACATGGCCAACTCCTCGCGTCGCAATACGATTTGCCGACCATCCGCCGAAATGTCCCCTCCCGACGCCTGATTGAAAAGAACGGTTCCAGCAAACTGCAAGGTCGCCGAACTCCCGTTAGTAAGCCCCGTAAGGTTGGCGCGATAAAGACGGGAGCCCATCTGCTGCTTCGTGGCGATGAACACATCTCCGGAGATGGGGTCGACCATCAATGTTTCGGCATCGTAAAAGCCATCGGGATACACCAACACAAAAAGCTCCGCATCCTTAAAACTCGGGGATCGGGGTTTCGACGCCCAGGCCAGATCCACCGCGGGCTCGGGAATGCGCAGGATCTTCACTCGACTGCGCGCCACGTCGGTCCCCTGATTGCCACCAACGTCTCCCACATAGAGGTACGAGAGACCAGCCACTGGCCCCGGCCCCACTGCGATATCTTCGGTATCATCCAACTTCTGACTGTATTCAAAGGAGGCCAGACGTTCCGCGTCGCGGTTGAAAGCGTAGACGATGGGGCGGGATCCATCGTTCACAATCCACACCACTCCGGGGTTGAGCCGGCTCGCGGCAATACCGGACGCCTCGGAAAGGGAGTTCAGAGTGATCGTTCCCTGCGTCCGACCTGATCCAATCGTGGTGCAGGCATCACACGCTGCCTGAACGAACGAGGACCGAAGGGCACAGACCATGACCAAACCTAGCCAAATCCATTTTCGTTGCCATCGCTCCGCGTTGTACATAGCTCATCTACCAAGAGTTTTTCATTCTAATACCGGTCAATGCCACCCGCACCAGCCAGCGTCGTTGACTCGACCACGGTGGGTTTCTCGAGGCTAATGTGCCTTCGCGCGGTGCGAACGCAAGGGACCCTCGGATCCAGAGATGATCCGCGGGAGTTGGGTAAACGATTGGATGCCTTTCGGAGCGCTCGTCCACCCAGCAGTCCTCAAAGTCGGGTGGCAAACTCGGCCGGCTTAAGGCTTCTTCTGAAGGGCGGTGGGCTCCCAATCGGAGTTCTTGAGCACGGGCGGAGTTGTGGTGACGGGCGGTGGAACTCCAGCGGCAATCATGACGCGTTCGATGGCTTCGGCGGTCTCGGCCGAGGGTTTGAAATTTCCGGGTCGATACCCCCGAGCCAGCATGAGCGGGGTCGATCCGAAGCGATTTTCCCGGTTCCAGATGTCGATGTTGGCTCCGTGATCCGCCAAGAATTGCACGACCCTAGGGAGGTTCTTAAGGGCGGCGCCATGCATGGCGGTCTCGCCATTGGCATCCACAGCATTCACGTCGATGCCTAGTTTCAAAAGCAACTGTGCCGCCTCGAGCACCTCCGACTCCTCGCCAGCGGCCTCGGTCGCCTGGTCGGAACCGACATGAATGCCACAGGCCACGATGAGTGGAGTGCATCCCTCCACGTTGGTGATCGTGGGGTCGGCCCCGAGTTCCAGGAGCAACTTCATATAAGGCAGATCCGCCGTTGCCGCGGCCATGAAAAAGGGAGTCGCTCCTTTCGGGTTGAACTTACCCAACCCACCCCGGCCGGTGGCGAGACGCGCATTGACATCCGCTCCGCGCCGCACGAGCGCCCTAACGAACTGCAAATTGGCGAGTCCGTTCAACTCAGGCGGCGGTGGCGCTCCAAAATCCTCGCCGCGCGGCGGCTTGCGCACCCAAGTCATCATGTGCAAAGGCGAATATCCCGAACGCTGGTCATTCGGAT
This sequence comes from Verrucomicrobiales bacterium, assembly GCA_016793885.1. Classification (NCBI taxonomy): domain Bacteria; kingdom Pseudomonadati; phylum Verrucomicrobiota; class Verrucomicrobiia; order Verrucomicrobiales; species Verrucomicrobiales bacterium. The sequence continues at coordinate 30,544 of JAEUHE010000141.1, read as the reverse complement.
CGGCTCCCGCCTCGATTAAATCCAACGCGAGGTCATAATGGCCATTCTCGACCGCCAGGACCAATGCGCTGGTTCCCTTGGCTGGCCCCTTGGCCACTGACTTGCGGGGCGACATTACCCCATTGACATCAACGCCTGCTTTAAGCAGGAGCCGGACGGTTTCCCTTCTTCCCTCCCGCGCAGCGAGAAGGAGGGCCGTAAATCCTGAATCCAGGGTAGCTCCAACCTCTGCACCGGCTCGAACAAGAAGGTCAACCACTTCGGTATGGCCCTCGGCTGCAGCCCACATCAGCGCCGTCTGGCCGCGTCGCTCCTTCGCGTTCACGTTCGCACCCTGACGCAGCAGCGCTTGGACAGGCCCAGGTCGACCGGTGCGTGCAGCGGTCATGAGGGCCGTTTCCCCTCCAGACAATGCCGCGTCCGGATCAGCCCCCCGGGCGAGCAGCAACTCCACCGTGGCCGTTTCGCCGCTCTGGCAGGCCAGCGCGAGCGGGGTGACCCCATACCGATTCGTGGCCCCGGGATTCGCCTTGGCTTCCAAAAGCAGCCTCGCCAACTCGAGGTCGTCCTTCAAGACTGCCCAGTGCAACGCAGTCATTCCGTCAGGCTGACTCGCATTCACCTCGGGATGCTGTTTCAACAGCCGCCGCACGGCTGCACGATCCGACCTCTGAGCCGCATCGGCAACCGCGGTGTCGGCCGCCGAGAGAGCCACCTGGGAGGCGGCCACCCAGGTGACCCAGCCCACCGCCGACGCCAGACTCAAAGTGCGAAGATGCATTAAAGGGGCATGGGCTCAAACAACTCGTCCACACGACCGTTGCTGTCGCCGAACTTGTCCAACCTTACCCCCGCTTTATCGAGCAGGGTCAGGTGGAGATTCGCCAAGGGGACCGGCCGATCGTAGCGCAGATGCCGTCCGCCCTTCATTCCACCGGCAGCACCGCCCGCGACGAGAATAGGCAGGTTGGTATGGTCGTGAATATTGGGGTTCCCGATGCCGCTGCCGTAGAGATACAGCGAATGATCCAACAGGGTGCCGTTACCTTCCCGCGTGGCCTTGAGCTTGCCCAGGAATTCTGCGAACAACGAAACGTGGAACTCATTGATTTTCGCCATCCGAGCAATCTTGGCCGGATCGTTGCCGTGATGGGACAGCGGATGATGCGGATCGGGCACCCCAATCTCCGGATAGGTCCGATTGCTGGTCTCCCGCGCGAGTTGGAAGCTGATCACGCGCGTGACATCACCCTGAAAGGCCAGAACCTGGAGGTCGAACATGAGCCGTGCATGAGCGGCGTACGAGGCGGGAACTCCCACCGGCCGCTCGAGGTCGGGCAGCGGATTGTCCTTCGCATCGGCCTCGGCTTGCTGGATGCGCCGCTCCACTTCACGAACTGTATTGAGATACTCGCCGAGGCGAGCACGGTCGCCGGGCCCGAGTTCCCGGTTCAGTCGGGCGATATCCTCACCGAACCAGTCCAGCAAGCTCGCCCGCCTCACCAATGCCGCGCGTCGCTCGGCCGGATTCCCGCCGTCGCCAAACAAGCTCTCAAAGACAATGCGCGGATGCGCTTCCGCCGGAAGCGGGGTCGTGGGTGAAGACCACGAAAGATTGTTCTGATAGGCACAGGCATAGCCGTTGTCACACTGGCCAACCACCTGCAAAAGATCCATCGCGAGTTCAAGCGAGGGCAGTTGTGTTTCGCGGCCGATCTGCTGGGCCGCTAATTGGTCGACCGTGGTGCCTAGGTAATAGTCGTTGCTTTCGGTCAGCTTCGCCTTGGCACAGCTGAGGAACGAGGAATTCGAAGTCGCGTGACTGCCCGGGTACGCGGTCTGCAGTTCTAGATTGGTCAGGACCGTCACCTGGTCTTTCACCGGCGCCAACGAGCCCAGGATGGGAGAGAGTTCGCCCAGGGCTCCGCTGCCGGGCGGTGTCCAGCGCGTTTGGTCGCATCCCATCGGCATAAACACATAGCCGAGCCGGCGCACCGGACGTGCGACCGTCTTGGCGAGCGGCGTGGCGGCCGGAACCATGGCCTCCAGCAACGGCAGCGCCAGCGTCGCGCCCACACCGCGTAGAAAAGTCCGCCTTGGTAGGAATTTCTTGGTGATGATCATGGTGCCTTTCGTAGCTGAAACGGTGTACTGCTAACAATACCCCTTACAATAGCTGAAAGCCGGTAATTGTCAGCCTTCGCGTCGCGAACAATCTGGCGGATGGCGGGCGCATCCTGGGCTCCCACACCCCGCCCAAGGGCGAACGTCATCAGCTTCTCAGTAAATGCGCCGACAAACAGATCAGGGCGTCGCAGCAGCCCCTTCTCTAGTTCGTCCGCGCCACTGAACTTGCTGCCGTCCGGCAGGCCCCCGCTGGCGTCCACGGGCTGACCATCTTCCAAAGTGCGCCAGCGGCCGATGGCATCATAGTTCTCGAGCGTGAAGCCGGGCGGATCAATCAGGGCGTGGCAGCCGGCGCAGGCCACATTCGCCCGATGTTCGGCCAAACGCTGCCGAACCGGCAACGCCTCGGAAATGGTCTTCTCCTTGAGCGCCGGCACGTTCCCCGGCGGTGGCGGTGGCGGGGTGCCAAGAATGTTCTCCAAGATCCACTTACCGCGAATCACGGGAGATGTGCGGGTGGCATAGGAAGTCACCGTGAGCACGCTGCCCTGACGCAACAGGCCGCCACGCTGGCTGGCGGGGTTGAGTGCTACGCGACGGAATTGGCTGCCGTACACATGGGGAATGCCATAGTGCTTGGCCAAACGCTCGTTCAGGAACGTGTAATCCGCACGGAGCAGATCGAGAACACTGCGGTCCTCGCGTAGCATGGACTCAAAATGAAGCTCGGTTTCGCGTCGAAAAGCCTGGCGCAGATTGTCATCGAAGTCGGGGAACAACCGGAGATCCGGAGTGACGGACTCCAAATTCCGCAGGTGGAGCCATTGCTCTGCAAAGTTGCCGACTAGGTTTTCCGCGCGCGGGTCAGCCAGCATGCGTCGGGTCTGCTTTTCCAAGACCTTGGGACGGTGCAAGTCACCCCGCTCGGCGACCGCGAGCAACTCGTCATCGGGAATGCTGCTCCACAAGAAAAACGAAAGTCGTGAGGCCAGAGCCACATCCGACAAACGATACGCCACACCGGGAGCAACATCAGCCGGATCGCGCTCCACGCGGAATAGAAACTGGGGACTGACCAAGATGGCAGCCAGGGCCGCCTCGATCCCCGCCTCATAGCCATCCACCGCCTTGGCTTGGCGGTAAAACTCCAGCGGACCAGCTAGGTCGACATCGCTGACGGGACGTCGATAAGCCCGCCGGGTGAGGTTGGCAATAACCTGCTGCGCGCATCGATCCTCGTCACCGCTGCCCGTCGGCCGGGCGATAAAAATGCGGCGACGACTCGGAGTGTCGCCCGCTCCGGTTGTGTGGTAAGGACCGTTGATGGACACCTGATAAACCGCTGGCCCCAACCGCGGATGACGATGCATGTTGTAGCGCGCCTGATAGGGCTGTCGCTTGGTTTCGAGCAACGAGGAGGGATTCTTTCGGAACGTGACGCCTACGCGCCGTGGTCCCGCTGGTACCGTCAAGCGAACCTTTAAATGGGCGTCGACCTGGTCATGATTTTCATCCTTCGGCGGGGAGACGGTAAAGTGAGCCGCGAGTTTGCCGTCGAGCAATATCTCCAACTCATGGGGCTCCCGCATTCCCTCGACATGTTCGTTGCGGTCTCGCGTGAGGCGAATCTGAATTTCATACTCGCCGTCACGGGGGAACGTGTGAGCGATGAGCATGCCGCCGCGGGTCCCGAAAGGCAGCCCCTCGACGTGCTCCTCCTGAGTCAGGTCCGGCGGGGTCCTATAGGTGTCGCCACCTGGAGTGCGCCGGGGCGCGCCGATGGCGAGGCGGCTGATTTTTTCAGCCGCAGAGAGGTAGCGATTCAGCAACGTTGCCGAAAGGTTTCCCAAAGCCTGATTGTCGAAGCCGTGGCCCGAATCGTCCTTCGGCAGCAAGGCTGTCGCGTCCAGGTCCACCGCCAAGAGATCGCGAACCGCGTTCTGATACTCCGTGCGGCTCAAACGGCGGAAGGTGTCGCTGCGGCCCGGATCCGGATGCTTCTGCGCAGCACGGTCCAGGGTGGATACCAGATAGGCCACGACACTCTGATAGGCCTGCTCGGTTGGCCGCTCCTTCCCCGCTGGCGGCATCTGGCGAGCCTGAAGCTTGCGGACCACACGCTCCCACTCATTGGCATGACGAGCAACACCAGCCTGTTGAATCTCCAACAGATCGAAACCGCCCTTGGTTTGATCCCCACCATGGCAATCCACACAATAGTCCTTGAGCAGCGTCCGTACCTGGGAAGGCAGAGGCGAATCCTCCGGCGAAGCGGCGGCGAGCGTACCAACCAAACCCGCGACCGCCAGGAGTCTCAAGAGCAGAGCCGTCCCGATGGCCGAGCCCGAGCAGAGTAACGGTTCATCGGTGATGTGAATCCGGTTCATGGTGACTACCGCAAAGCGTGGAGCGATGCAGGATTCCGCACAAGGCAAAAGGTTCTCGGAAGGGGGGCGGGTGGGACCAGTTCCGGGTGAGGGCACATTCGCCCCCGCGGGAATTTCCGACTCCGTCGGCTCCTGAAAAGCGGCAGAGGGCTGCCGCACTCCATAGGGTCGAGCGAGTCGCGAAGCGCCTTTGGAGTGCTGTAGCCCTCTACAGCTTTCCGGCACCCCCGGGAGGGGGATCCCCTACCCTCCCCCACCGCAAATCACCCCCGCGGCACCGGGTGAGACAACTTCAAGCTGTTCGGACTGCGCATCCTATGCCATGCTTCTGTACGAATCGGGCGATATGGCTACCTCAGGTCAACAGTCTGGCGAAATCGGACACCGCATCTTTGCAACCACGCACTGGAGTGTGGTCCTTGCGGCAGGTGAAGGCGATTCAGCGCCGGCTCATCGGGCCCTCGAGACACTGTGTTCCGCCTACTGGTATCCCATCTATGTCTACGTCCGACGGAAGGGCTACGGTCCGGATGAAGCCGAGGATTTGACCCAAGAATTCTTCGCGCAGGTGATCGCCAAGGACCACCTGCGGCTGGCGGATAGGACGAAAGGAAAGTTCCGCACCTTTCTCCTGACGATGCTCGACTACTTTCTAGCGCGGGAATGGAGCCGCGCCCATCGCCAAAAGCGGGGAGGACAGTTCAAGTTCATCTCCTTGGACCAACAAACTCCAGAGGAGCGCTACCGGCTCGAGCCGACCGACCAGGAAACTCCTGAAACGAAGTTTCTAAAAAACTGGGCGCTCACGGTTCTGGAGCAAGCCATGAACGCGCTGGAGCAAGAGTGTCAGACCAAAGCCAAAGGAGAACTGTTCGCCGAGGTGAAGGAGCTTCTCTCCAACGATCGGGAGGGTCCGACCTACGCAGAGATCGGTCGAAGGCTCGGCCTGGGAGAGGGAGCGCTTCGAATGACGGTGCTGCGCCTACGTCGCCGCTACGGCGAACTGCTGCGACACGAAGTGGCCCAAACCGTCGGGGAGCCCCAGGAGGTGGACGAAGAGATGCGTCTGCTGCTGAACCTCATCAGCGGATAGACGAATCCGTGGCTCCGAGGTGTGACATTTTCCGGATTTTGGAGGAAATCCCTCAGCAGCCTTAGTTCCCATGGACCCCGATGATCTACAACGATGTCCGAAATGCGGCCGACCCAAGTCCGGGCCGCTGCGCAACAATTGTCCCGCGTGCCTGGTCAGGCTTTGCGTGCCGGGTTGGTCGGGTCCTGAGGGCGACGCGCGCTCGGAGACCGCAGACGCCGACGAATGTCAGGAAGAGTCCGCTGCTCCAAACACCCCCCTGCCCTTCCCAGCGCATCACCCCCATCGTCTGGGCGACTACGAGCTTCTCGGAGAACTCGCTCGTGGCGGAATGGGGGTCATCTATCGAGCGCGGCAGGAAAGCTTGAACCGCTTGGTGGCGGTGAAGGTGTTGCTGGCGGGTCACTTTGCCAGCCCCGCGTTCTTCGATCGTTTTCGTCGTGAAGCAGAAGCGGCAGCGAGCCTCAACCATCCGAACATCGTCTCGGTCTACGAGGTCGGAGCGCATCTGGGCCAACCGTACTTCTCGATGGAGCTCATTGAAGGTCGAAGTCTGGCCGAATGGATTCGCGAACAACCCGTGTCTGCGCGTCCGGCAGCGCTACTGCTCCGAACCATCGCCAAAGCGGTTCACTACGCCCACGAACGTGGTGTACTCCACCGCGACCTCAAGCCCTCCAACGTGCTCATCGATGCCCAGGGAGTGCCGCATGTGACCGACTTCGGCCTCGCGAAGCGACTTGGAGTGCGGCAGCCCTCTGCCGCTTTGGATCCAGCGGTGGAACCGCTCACCGGAATGGCTGGCAACTCCGAGCACTCAAATCAGGCACCGAGGAGTGTGGCGGAACGCGTCCCCCCCCATTCCCGCCAAACATCCGAAGAAGACCTAACCCTCACCGGCCAAGTTCTGGGCTCACCCAATTACATGCCCCCCGAGCAGGCGGATCCCCGACGCGGTCCGACCACGCCGGCCAGTGACGTCTATTCCCTGGGAGCAATCCTGTATCACCTGCTGACGGGCCGCCCGCCCTTCCTGGCCGAGAGCATCACTCAGACCCTCGGTCTGGCGGCCGAAGCCGACCCTGTATCGCCTCGCCTTCTTAACCCGACGGTGCCACGCGATCTGGAGACCATCTGCACCAAGTGCCTGGAGAAGGAGCCCCGAAATCGTTACGCGTCAGCTCAGGATTTGGCCGATGAACTCGATCGCTTTCTCGGCGATGAGCCCATCCGGGCTCGCCCCCTGGCCCCCGCTGCCAAACTCGCACGATGGTGTCGACGCAAACCAGCGCTCGCGTTGGCGATCGGCACCGGGACCGCGTTGCTTCTCGTGATCGCCATTGGATCGCCCATCGCGATCTATCGAATCAACGCCACCCGCCAGCAGGAGGCAACCTTGCGGGCTCGCGCGGAGGAGGCCGAGCGGGAGACCGGAAAGCAACTTTACGCCGCGCTGCTCGAGCAGGCGCGAGCCACCCTATTGAGCGGAGAGATGGGACATCGCGTGAAGGCCCTCGAAGCCGTTCGCCGCGCCGCCAGCCATTCCAAATCGGCGGAGCTTCGACGCGTGGTAATGGGTGCCTTGGCCAAGCCGGACCTGCGCTACGAGCGGGAGCTACCGTATGGGGAAAGCTTCACCCTACGCAGCTTGGATCCGTCCTTCCAGCGGATCGCCGTCGGTCGCGGGAGGGGCCCCATTCAAGTTCGTTCCATTCCGGAGGATGGATTGCTCTTCACCTTACCCGCGAGCACGAACCTCGCGGCTTACGTCGCGGAGTGGAGTGCTGACGGACGATTTCTCGCCATCAAACGCGATTACCCGGGCGGGGGCCTACGTTCCGACCGCGAGATCTGGGAGCTCCCACCCGCTCTCCCCTCCACGCCTACCCCTGCTCAGGCCGAGCGACTTCAGCTGGTCAGAGAGGTGCCCCGTGATGCCGTGTCTTTCCATCCCCGGCTCCCCGTTCTCTTGACCGCACGAGGGACGGATGCCTTCACCCTCGATCTTCGAACAGGCCAGGAAATCAACCGGGTGGGCTTGCCCGGCCTACCCAGCAGGCTGCGCTTTTCGCCAGATGGCACCCAATTCGCCGCACTTTGTGAGGTTGCGGGCTCGTGGCGACTTTCGGTGCACGCCATCACCAACGGCACCTCGCTCGCCATGCGGGACTTCGCGGCCATTCATGCGGACTTCAACTGGCAGCCCGGAGGCCATCAGCTCGCGGTGTGCGATCACCGTGGTCAGGTCCAGTTCATGGACGCCAAGACAGCGGAGATCAGCCCCCTGGGACGCCACAAGTTCGAGGCCGTCACGGTCGAATTCAGCCCCGACGGCAGCTACCTCATGAGTGGTGCCTGGGGCTCTGAGTTGATCTGCTGGGACACCCGGACCCGGCAACGGGCCTTCACGATCGGGCTGGATAGCGCCATCGGACAGTTTCGCGCGGATGGCCTGGCTTACGCGGTGCAACTGCCGTCCGGTATCCGGCTGCACGCGTTCGAACCGCCTGACGGCTTTCGCGAATTCGCCGAAGACCTCGGCACCCGTTTGCAGCAGGCCGCCTTTTCTCCCGATGGCCGCTGGCTGGCAGCCTCCGGCGAAAAACAGCTCGGCATCTGGGACCTGACGATCCAGGGTCCGGGCGCACTGGAGGACCGAGCGTACGACGCGCACTGCTTCTTCACCCCCGACGCCCTCGAGTTGTTCGCCAGCCGGGACCGGGGCAATGGGGACGCGGCCAGTTTTCGCTGGCGGATCGGGCTAGCCGTTAGCGCCGGAGCCCCCCCATCACTCCAACAGCTCCCCCTCCCCAAGCTGGACGAACACAGCTTTCTGTCGCTGCAGTCCAATTGGGTGATTATGACCAGCCGCGAGGGCACTAGCCTGAACACTCGAGAGGGCGTCGAGAACGGAGGACAGGTCTGGCATCGCACAGTCGCCGGCCTGAACCGCGCCTCCTCCGACGGCCGTTGGCTGGGCATACTCCCGCACTACTCGCCATCACTTCAGATCTACAGCCTGCCCGGAATGGAACCGATCGCTCAGCTGACGCGCCTGCCCACACTGGGCAATATCAACTACTTTGAGTTCTCGCCGGCTGGAGATGAGGTGTCACTCTACTCCACCCGCGGTGTGGAACTGTGGAACACCAAAGAATGGAGAAGGACGCAAGTGCTGACGAACTTCGGCCGTCCGTTCTTGTACACGAAGGATGGCCGTAGCCTGTGGTTGACGAAAGGGCTGCAGGAAGCGGGGCTCTACGACAAGTCGACCTTGAAACCAAGGTTACTCCTACCGACCGGCATGCTCCCCCTAGCCGCCAGTGCCGATGGTCGACAGTTGGCTGTAAGCATCGACGCGCAACGTCTGCAACTATGGGATTTGACGGTCTTGGACGAACAACTGCGCACTCTGGGCCTCGGCTGGGATGACACCTCACCAGGAGCCGACCCGAAGGCTCGTCCCAAGTCGGCCCACTGAGCGAACCCGCTCAGACTGCGTGATTGACCCCAACCCTAGAAAGGTGGATGGAAACCACGGAACCAACGGACATGGGAGGAACGGTAGGCCTCGGACTGAAACACAACCTCAGCAAGTCTCATTTTGGCTGGACATCCCAACTGGAAGTGATCATTTCCAGGTGAGGCTTAGGGTGTCGTACGGAGTTGATCGCACAGCGATCGCCGGAAGGTGAACACGAACTCGCTTTACGGGTTCCTCGACGATCTCAATGAACTTCCCCTCAGCTCGTGTTAGAGCATCCTTAGCCAGGTCTCGGATCGATAAGACACTTTCCGCGTTGCGCTTGATTTGATCGGCATCTCGTTGTAACGCGTGAGCGAAGCCGCATTGAAGGACTTTCTCAGCTTCGCGAGCTTAGTGCACACAGCATTGGCCACTTCGGCCAAAGCGAGGACTGAGCGGAAATACTTCCGTGTCTCCTCCGCAACGGGTGAAGGAGGGCTGCGTAGGACCTCTTCCAGAAGTGGCACTATGGTTTTCGTGCGGAACCCGTAGCGTGAATACCGAAGGGCTCCCTCCTTTCTCAAGGCGTTGACAAAATCAGTCTCGTTCTGGGCAAGTGAAGCCAGGAGAATCGACTTTGCTTGATCGAAATCATCGCGCACGACCGCGTCTTTGAAGTCACGGGCAAGTTTACGCATAGGCCGCATCCGTGGCCCGGCTCATTGGCTTAAAGCTTACGTCCACCAAGGCCCTCCGGCCACCCACTTCGCCTTGAAGTCGGTGTTGTTCGCAACGGCCCGCAGGATGGGAAGAAGAAAGCCCGAGAGCAAATCCACGACTTGATCGAGTTCTACGATCTTCTCGGCCTTCACCGCCTTCCGGCAAAATGCGCGCCACTGCGTCCGCTTCATTGGATTTCCACTGAACTCGGCTGAAAGGCCGACTGGTGTCTCGCTCGGAATGACGGTCTTCCGTCGCTCGAATGTTCCCGCGATTGCAGAACTCAATTTGTTACCATCGAAAGTTGTGTTCCGCGCAATGTGCCATAGATCGAAAAAGTCTTTCATGCGGCTGTTCGCGATGCCGAGAGTCACGAGTGCCTGCAATTTTTCGGCGACGACGGTCTCCACGGGATACGCGCGCACCTTCGGCTTGGGAAAATCCAAAAGAGTGGGAAACTCCAACTCCTTTGGTGGTGGGGTTATCTTGTCACCAAAACCCACGTCGACGCCCACGGTGATTCGCGCGTTCCCCAGGTTGGCGATCAGGTTCATCCTGGTGCCGCCATATTCTTGCACGGCGCGGATCGGTTCGCCGGTCACGTCCTTGGAGAACGTCAGCCCGTCATCGGGAACAGGAGATGCGAGAATTTCTTGAAAGACTTCAATAAGTCTCTCGATGCTCTTGTCACCAAAGCCCAACAGATCCACATCGCGTGTTTGCCGGTGCGGGAAGCCTTCCCAAAGCGTAAATAGTGTCGCCCCCTTCAGGACAAAATCCTTCCCGTGCTTGGACACCGAGAGCCGGTAAAGGAATCGCTCTATCGCGTAGGATGACAAGATTTGCTGAAAATCAGCCCCAGCGCGCTCCGCCACATTAGCGAGGCGGTGTCGCACCGAAGCTGCCAGATTCTTTCCTTTTTGACTCACGAGGAAAGCGTCTCCAGATAGGGCATCACGATCTTTGTCACTCGATCGAGTTTTGCGTAACGCCAAAGTTCGTCCATCGTGAAACGCTTCTTGCGCCAGCCCTCATGTAGGGCTTCCAAGGCCACGTCGATCCCAATCTTGTTCCGATACTTGAAACAATCAGCGACCGTACGCGCGACGTTCGTTACCCGAACGCCCCCTCCCTCAACTTGATGCTCCTCGACTCCAGCAGTCAGCGCCTCCCCGGAGAATCGGATGATACGAAGTTCCACTCCTTCCGATTTGGGACGCCATCCCGTTCTGGAGATAGCGATCCAGACCTCGTGAGGGTTTTGGACGGTCAGCTCATGGAAACGAAGTGCCGAAAGCAGGCAGACGATTCCATTCGGCACTCGCTTCATCGCCTCGAGATAGGAGTGCTTTTCGCTGGGGGAGTAATCGCTGAGCGAGTAAAGCCCCCGACTGACCTGCTTCACGGAGCCTTCCTTAACGAGGTCATAGAGCACCCACGCTGGCACCCCGTCCGCCGAAAGATCTCTCGGTCGGATGAGTCCAGACTGGCGAACGATGGATAGTGCCTTTTTCCGTAGCGGGACTGCCATGCCCTCAAGCCTACAACTCCTCTGCTATTATTTGCAACTGCAGAGGTTTTGTAGATCTAGTTCCATGAACCGAACCTCCGAGAAGCCATGGGTGGGAGAAAGTCGACCAGCCAAAACTAGCCACTTCTGCCCCCCAGCGGAGCCAGATCCCCCTACCCGACGAAAGTTTCCTCACTTTTCTTGTGACGTTCCTTCCCAAACCGAGAACAGCCACTGGTGGTGCATCACCCCCACACAAAGATGGCTCTGTTTATGAAGTTCTCGGGTCGGCTCAAGGATAACCTCCTCAGGGGTTTGTTACTGGCGGTGTGCCTATTGCCCGCCCCTAGGTCTGGGGCCCAGTCGGCGCCAGGCCATTCCCTGTTCATCGCCGGCACGGTTAACTATGTGGCCGTGCCGCACGTGGCGGCCTTCAACTCCTTCCCCATCACCGTGATGGCTTGGGTTAACACCACGGTCACCACGGGGCAGCAGGGGCTCGTGAACAAATACGTGGCGAACTCCAGGAACGGGTGGAACCTGTTCCTGCTCAACGGCCGGGTACGGGGATTCTACTTCGTCAGCCCAACCCGAAATGCTTCAGGGGGTGCGGACGGCCTGGATGGCGGGTTCATCGCGGACGGACGATGGCATCACCTTGCCCTCGTCGTGGACGCGGCCGGTGCCCGGATCTATGTCGACGGCACTCAGCGCGGTTCGGTGGCCTGGACCGGAACTCCAGGAGCAACGACCACCACCCAGCAGGTGCGGATTGGCAGTTATCCCAACGGAAATAACAATTTCGTCGGATCCATCTTCATCGACGATGTCCGGGTCTGGAGTGAAAGCCTGACCGTGGCCGGAATTCAAAACAGCATGGACGGAAACCTCCCGACAGGAAGAAGCAACCAGCTGGCCTACTATCCATGCAACGAGGGCACCGGTAACACCATCGCCGACACTGCCCCGCTGGGCGGAAGCAACAATGGTGCATGGGTGGGGCTCTCTTTGTTCACGCCGGTCCTGCCCAACTCCCAAACCCTGGCCGCGACCAGTTTGGGGTTCACTCAAGCAACGCTGAATGGGTTGGCAAACCCCAATCGCTCGACGATCGCGGCAGGTTTCCAATGGGGGCGAACCACCAACTTTGACAACGCCCGAACGGTCCTGACGACGGGTGGTCCGCGTGGGAATGCAGACCAACCGTATAATCTCACGCTTACCGATCTGGCCTTCGATGCGACCTATGTCTATCGCGCCTTCAGCTCGAACAGCGCGACCGCGCAGTTCGGAGTGAACCAAACCTTCCGGACCCCCAGTCCCGCGCAGACCCTCCCAGCCACTTCGTTGCGACTGACGTTCGCTCGGCTGAACGGCGCAGTGACGCCGGTAGGTACAGCCATGACCGCTTGGTTTGAATGGGGGCCGACGACCAATTACGGCAATTTAACGCCCAGCTTTCAGGTGCCCAACGGCCTGAGCGCAACGCCCGTCAGCGCCGAAATCGCTGGCGTGTTCCAAGGCCAAACTGTTCACTTTCGACTGGTCGCCACGAACAACATCGGACGAGGCAACGGAGCCGATCAGAGCTTCACCATCCCGGCTTTCCCCGACCCAGCCGGCATTCCCCCGCGCCGCAGTTCACACTACGCCGTCTCGCAGGGAAATCACGTAGTGTTCGAACCGCGAGCGGATTGGGATCGCGCCGTCGCCATGACCATTGAGGCCTGGGTTTATCCTGAGGAAACCAACCGCCTTCAAACCCTGGTCTCCCATGACGCACCGGGCTCCTATTGGCTGGGATTCTCGCCCCGATTGCGGTTCAGCCGCGGAACGGACTTCGCGGAACTCCCGCGCATCATCCCGGCTCGGAAGTGGACGCACGTCGCTGTCACCTACGATGGCTCCGCCGCTCGGTTTTACCTCAACGGCGAGTTGGCGGGCACCCAGCCTTTAGCCCACGCGGGGGCCGGTCAGCTTCGACAGCTGAGAATCGGGCATGACCAAGTGGGCCCCACCAACGATGCCTCAATCGTCTCGCACTTCGGAGGCGAACTGGACGAAATCCGACTCTGGTCCGTGGCTCGGAGCGAATCGGAGATTCGGGAAGGGCTTTACCGCGAGGTGCGCAATCAACCCGGGCTGGCTGCCATTTTCCCCCGAGGAGGGCGAATTGAGGAAATCTCCGGTTTGGTGGGCTCGGGGTCACCACCCACCGAACAGATTCTCGGAATGTTGCCGCGGGATTTGGTGGTGCCCCTTTCTCCGGTCCCACCCATCGCCGACGGCGGCATCAACCTGGCATCGGAGTACGCCGGCGCTGACCAGATGGTGGTTAGGTATCCCGACCTGCCGGCCCTTTCGGATGGCATTGCTTACTTCATCCGAACCGACGAGAACCTGTTCGTAGCGTTCAGCCTCGATGGACGCGCAGGCTTCTCCCCCAATACCTCTCTCAGCCTATTCATCGACACGACGAACGGACGCCCTGCCCTCGCCGAGCTTCCACAGATACAAATCAAGGTACCGATCGACGGAGACACCAATCACACCACACTCTTGAACGGGGACGGACTCGGAGGCTATTTCGCCTGTCTCACGCCGCCCAACCTCGGGCCGTCCCAACCCTGCACACCGCGTAACCTCTGGCAAGCCACTCAGACATTCTGCGGGGATGATGTGAATCAGAGTGCGTGCGTGGAGTTCCGCGTGTCGCGGACGCTGCTCGGTTCTTTCAACGATTTCGATGGCGTCGCTCTTGGAATATCGAATCTCACAGGGACGGGCGGTTCAAGTTTCACCCCGGAAGAGGCCCTTCCGGCTGTGCCCACCCAATGGGTGACCATGACTTATGGCGATGGCAGCGCCACGCTGCCACGCGTCAGGTGGAACGGGCGGATCTTTGCAAGTCCGACCAAAACCGCGCCTCCGTTGGCCAATCATCCCATGTTTCTCTTTGCCAACGACCTCGCACACGTAACACGAAGCGACAGCTCCGGACGCTTCCGCTTCGACGTCCCCATGCCCGCAGGTCAAACCATCCGCGGTCAACCCGGAACAGTGAGCTTCGCACTGCAAGGTCGTCCAGTAGTCTGCACCAACTGCCTGCCCAATGACGTCGAACCACTCTCCGTGTTCACCAACGGCGTGTTGTATCCGGCTTTGCCGCTCGGAACCACCGGGGTCGTCCAACTCGCCAGCGCCGATTTCTTCCTGCAACCGCCTCCGGGCACTGCAGCCATCACTGGGGCATCGCCGCTCAACCCGCAATGCGGCGCCGTCGTCCGCCAGGGCGAGCCAGGTGGACCCGGCGAGCGCGTCACGCTGAGCGGAACGAATCTGCACGGGAGCATGGAGTTCTTTCTCGCGCCAGTGAGCCCCAGTTTCCCGAACAGCCCGGAGGCGTGGACCCTCCTGCCTGCCGTCGTGAAATCCATCGCCGCTGATGGAACCTCGGTGATAGTCGAAGCCCCCTTCGTGCCCGAGACCGTCCAACTGGAACTCAACGGACCTTTCGTTCTGTCCTTCGATGCCCAAACCTCCTGGCGGTGGGTGGCTCATGACACCTTGTTCCGCCCCGGCCGCATCGAATACAGCACCGTGGGAAACTTCCGAATCCAACGCCCCCCCTACCCCATCACCCACGGCTTCCGATTCGACAATCAGGGAGCAGGTGCCCGGCTCAACGAGTTCCTGGCCTGCTACGGGGAAAATGCCTACATCGGCGATTGTCCAGCGTGTGTCCCCGACCCGCTCTACTGGGGCATTTGGTTCTTCGTCTATGACTACTGGATGGAGGAATCGGGTGGCAGCTGCGTCGGCATGGCCAGCACCGCGGTTCAACTGTTTAATGACATCCGTCAGCCGGTCGACTTCGACCCCGACGCCTTCTTTGCCAACGGAATTCTTGACCCTGGTTTCCCTGGCGATTACGACACCAGCAACATTGGAGGACGCAACAATCGCCCCCCAAAACCCAAGGACGTTTGGGCGGTGATTCGGGCCAATCACGGAGCCCAGACCAGTCTCGAGTATCTCACGCTCGGCCTGGCACAATCCAAATCAGCCACCAGTCTCAGCGGGTTTCCGACCGCGCGGCTCAATGAGATGCGCGGACGGCTCGGCGCCTATACCATCTGTATGCAGCGGGCGGACGGTGGTGGCCACTGCGTGACGCCCTACCGCATCGAAGACAACTTCACCAACAACGCCAACCACACCCGCATATGGGTTTACGACAATGAGAAACCCTGCGAGCCGCCTGACTCCGCGTCATCCCCCTGCGTGACCGGAGCCTTTATCGACTTCGACCTGAGCGCCGACAAGTTCACCTTCGGTGACGAGACCGGGGACGGCATCTTTTCGATTCCGGTCGAAACCTACAGCGGGAGGCGAACCGCACCCATCGCGCTACTCGGGGCGATCGGACCCGTCTTCGAGCTCCCGCAACTGCTCATGTTCATCGCCGGCGGCGCGGATGCGCACTACAGTTCCCCGCAAGGGGAGTGGGGGTGGCGGCCAGATGGCCAATTTGTAGACAATCTCCCCGGGCTTCGGGCGATGGTACCGCTCGGTTCAGGCACCAATCGCACCCGCTCCATTCCGGTGTTTATACAACCCTCCGACGCCGCCTCGTATACCAACCTTTCGGTTCAAATGAACGTCCGATCCTCACGATCGAGTTTCTTCCATGTTTCGGACAATGGAATCTCCCTCCAAATGGAATCAACTCAAGGCACGCCTGGTCATGCCAATCAGATCAAGCTGGGCACGCGGGCCAATCGGCTGTCCTCCTTCCGCTACATACCCCAGGGAGCCGACACCAACTTCACCACCCGCGTTGGGATGTTGTTCCAAACGAACTCGGGAGTGACCTTCGAGTGGAAAGGGCTCAGGAGCGAAGGAAACCGGGCGCAAGAGTTCCGGGCACTTCGGGATCGACGTGCGGTGGAATATTGCAACGAATCCACTCAGATGAACCGGCACTCGTTGCGGATCGACGCCGTAGCTGGATCTCGGGAGAATAATGCGTCCACAGTGTATGGACCCTTCGACGTTCCCCCCGGAGCGATCCATTGCGTGGTGCTGCACGAGTGGCCGAGGGTCAAGCAAGTCCGATCCGAACTTGATCTGAATGCCGACGGCATCCCCGATGAGATCAAGATCGTGACCGGCACCGAAGTCGACACCGACTCCGACGGCCTGCCCGACGCTTGGGAAACCCGGCACCAAGTCGATCCAGAAGCCGCCACCGGCGCGGATGGTCCAGATGCGGACCCGGATGGCGATGGGGTTTCGAATCTCGGCGAATATCTGAGCGACACCGATCCACGTGACCCGCTCTCCGCGTTGCGTCTGACAGCCGCGCTGCTACCCGACGGTCATGTTCGTTTGACCTGGCAGGCGGTCCCAGGACGCTCCTATGACCTACTCTATGCCGACGCCCTCACCGAGAATTTCCGCCAACTCCCTGGCGCAGGCTTCCCGCGCATCGCCACCTCGATCGAGGAGCACTTCGACGACACTGTGTCGGCTGGAAGTACTAAACCTCGTTTCTACCGATTACGCCTCGAGCCATGAAACTCAGTTCCACACACTCTCTCCGTGTCCCGGCAACCGGGCGTGATGATTTCCGAGTGAGGCCTCGTCTTTTGTACGGAGTTCCGCCAGAAATAATCGCACCCTCAGCAACCCGTCTTGCTACCAAGATGAAGCCCAAACCCAGACTTCAGTTAGCGCCGATCTTGGCCGCGGTGCTTTTTCAGGTGGGCGTGGCGGCGACCGGCGCGACTCCAGACAAACCGATCAGCCCCAATCGCACCCTACCGAAGGTCACGCCGGCAAGATCCGGCCTGACGTTCTCGACAAATCCGACCACCCAGGAGCTTTCCCGTGCGCGCGTGTTTGAGGAGCCGCTGGCACCCATTGGAGGAGAACCGACAGCGGCGGATAACGCCGCACTTGCCGCCGCCCTGCTTGGCTATGTGGGACGCAGTGGGCCTGATGATTTCACCAGTTTGACGGGGTTTCTGGAAAGACACCCCAGCTCCCCGTGGCAGGCCGCCGTCCTGACTTGTCTGGGGCTCGAATACTACAACACCGCCCACTATTCGCTCGCTCTCCGAGCTTGGGAAAGTGCCTGGTCGCAGGCCAAGCAAGCCAGCGATAACAAAGGCAAAGCCATCGCCGACCGGGCCGTTGGCGAACTGGCTTACCTGTACGCCCGTCTGGGCCGAATGACGGAGCTCGAAGCACTGCTTCGATCCGTCGAGAGCCGCCCACTGACGGGAGCGGCGACGGAGCGCATCGCAGGAGCGCGGGAAGGGCTTTGGAACATGCAGAACAGGCCAGAAGTTTCGTTCAAGTGCGGGCCCTATGCGTTGATGCAGATTCTCAAGCTCAACCCAAGCGGACTCGCCTCGTCGACCAACAACGAACTGCAGGAAATCTTCCATTTCCCGTCTACCCAGAAAGGCTGCTCACTACCGCAGGTGGCGGCATTGTCGAAGAAGCTTGGATTGAACTATCGAATGGGGTTTCGGGCACAGACCGGTGAGTTCGTCATACCTTCGGTCGTGCATTGGAAAGCCGGACACTACGCGGCGATGGTACGTCAAGACGGTGACACGTTTTTGCTCGAGGACCCCACCTTCGGCAACACGGTTTGGGCCACTCGACAAGCGCTCGAGGCGGAGACCAGTGGCTATTTCCTGATCCCTCCGGGAAGCCTGCCGCCCGGTTGGCGGGCCGTGGACACCGAGGAAGGTGCAACGGTTTGGGGCAAAGGTCAGACCGGGGGAAACGATCCGAAACCCCATGGGCCAGACGATCCGAAAAAGCCCGAGCCATGCGGAGGCAATGGCAATGGAATGGCCGTGGCCGATGTGCATCTCATGCTGGTCAGTTTGAACATTATCGACACGCCCGTGGGCTACACGCCGCCGGTCGGTCCTGCCGTCAAAGGCACCGTCACCTACAATCAGCGTGAGGCCTTCCAACCTGCGAATTTCACCTACTCAAACTTCGGCCCGAAATGGACGTGCGATTGGATCGCGTATATCACCGACACTCCACAAAGCCGCTCCGCCAACGTGAACCAATACCTCCGCGGGGGTGGTACACGCGAATTCAGCGGCTTTAACAGCAACTCCCAGAGTTTCGCCTCCCAGCAGTTTGATCAAACCCACCTCCTCCGCACGGGTCCGGATAGCTACGAACTCACATCGCGCGATGGATCGAAGCTGGTGTTCGGCCAGCCCGATGGCACAGCTGGTACCACCCGAAAGATCTTTCTGACCCAGACCATCGATCCTTTCGGCAACGCCATCACGCTCACCTACGATGGAGACTCGCGCATTACTTCCATCACGGACGCCATTGGGCAGGTCACGACACTTTCCTATGGCGACACCAACGATGTTTACAAAATCACCCGCATCACCGATCCCTTCGGCCGCTTCGCCCGCTTCAGTTACGATTCGGTGGGCCGCCTGACCAACATCACCGATGTCATCGGGTTGAACTCGACCTTTGTGTATGATGGCGGGAGCGATTTCATCAAGGCGCTCGTCACACCCTACGGCACCACCTCGTTTACCCAGGGGCCCGCCGGAAACACACGCTTCTTGGAGACGCTCTATCCAGATGGAAGTCGAGACCGGGTCGAATACACCCAATTCGTGTCCGGAACGGGCAATACCCAGCGGGAGTCTGCGGTCCCGTCCGTGATGTCGACCGCCAACGCTTTCCTGGGTTTTCGCAATACCTTTTACTGGAGCCGAACGGCCTGCGCCACCAGCTACGGCGATTACAGCAAAGCGAAGGTCTACCACTGGTTGCACTCGGAGGATCCCACCAAAACCGCCGGTATCCTCGAGAGCACCAAGGAAGCTCTCGAGGGCCGCGTGTGGTATGACTATGCAAGCCAGAACAGTGCGACTTTCGTAGGGGCCAACAACCGCCCGATTCATGTCGGCCGCGTGCTGGATGACGGGACAACGCAGCTTTATTCCTACGACTACAACGGCTTTGGACATGTCACCAGAATGGTGGATCCGGTGGGTCGAAGTTTCACTTACCTCTACGCATCCAACGGGATCGATCTGTTGGAGGTCCGCCAGACCCGCGCTGGAAAGAGCGAGTTACTCTCCAGCAGGACCTACAACTCGCAGCATTTGCCGCTCACGACGGTGGATGCAGCTGGCCAAACCAACACCTTCACCTACAACGAGCGCGGCCAGCTTCTTACCGAAACGAATCCGAAAGGCGAAACGATCCGTTACACCTACAATACCAACGGCTATCTTATCGAGGTGGACGGGCCCTTGCCGGGAACGAGTGACATGGTCACCGCTTCGTATGATGCACGGGGCCGCCCACTGACCAAGATCGACGTGAGCGGTTATGCACTGACCTTTCAGCACGACGATCTCGATCGTCTCACCAAAATCACACATCCCGATGGCTCCTTTGAGCAGCTCACCTACGACCGCCTGGATGTCGTCGCCGTGCGCGATCGCGCCGGCCGGCAGACGGTGTTTGAGTTTGACGCGGTGAGGCAGATGAAGCGCAAGACTGATCCTTTGGGCAGGGTGACTCTCTTCGAATGGTGCCGATGCGGTGCCATCAAGAGCTTGACCGACCCCATGGGCCGCACCACCTCATGGCTCACGGACGTTCAAGGACGGCACACCGCCAAGCAGTATCCCGATGGATCGCAGGTGCGCTATGTCTACGAAAGCACCAGCAGCCGTTTGCGTCAGTCCATTGACGAGAAGCAACAGATCACGCAGTTCACCTACAACCGTGACAATACGCTCAAGGCGATAGACTATCTCAACGCCATCGTTCCAACGGCCGGCATCCGCTACACCTACGACCCCGATTACCAACGCCGCGTCTCAATGACGGATGGCATAGGCACAACAACATATTCCTACCACCCCGTGACGGCAGTCCCCACTTTAGGAGCCAATCGCATGGCGAGCGTGGATGGTCCGCTGCCGAATGACACCATCACCTTCGAGTATGATGCTCTAGGCCGACGCATTTCCACTGCGATCAACGGTGTGGCAACGAGCATGACCTACGATGCAGCGGGCCGCATGAGCGGGGAAACCAACGCCTTGGGAACTTTCAGTTATGCGTACGACGGAGCCACCGACCGCTTGCAGACCAACACGTTCCCGAACGAGTTAATCGTCGAGAGGGGTTATGCCAGCAGCCTCGAAGACTTTGAATTGAATCGCATCACCCACAAAGTCGGTGCTACGCCCGTTTCCGAATTTCGGTACGGTCGCGACCATCTTGCCGACCGGATCACCAACTGGTCCCAGCAGCAGGGTGCAGCGGCACCGTCGTTCCACACGTTTGGTTATGACGCTGTGAATCAACTCCTAGCAGGCACAATAACCAACTCCGGAAACCTCGTCACTACGTTCGCGTATACTTATGACCCCGCTGGCAACCGACTCACCGAGCAACTAGGCGCATCGAACTCCGTTGCCACCTACAATGCCCTCAATCAAGTCAGCACCAGCGCTGCCTCCGGAGCGACGCGCACCTACGAATGGGATGCGAAAGATCGCCTTGTCGCTGTGAACGCTGGCCATCAGCGAACCGAGTTCTCCTACGACGGCTTGGACCGAATGCAGACCCTGCGCCATTACACCAATGGTGCCGAGGTATCGTTCCGCCGCTTTGTGTGGTGCGACTACACGCTTTGTGAAGAACGCGATCCTGCGGGAGCGGTGACGAAGCGGTTTTATCAGCATGGGGTGAAGGTGGAATCCGGCCCGTCGGCCGGAACGTTCTTTTACACTCGCGATCATCTGGGGTCCATCCGCGAGGTTACCGATGCCATCGGCAGCGTTCGAGCGCGATACGCGTACGATCCGTACGGTCGCCGGAGCAAACTGGCGGGCGACGTGCAGGCAGACTTCGGATTCGGGGGGATGCTTTTCGCGAGCGAAGTGGGATTGTCTCTAACGCCGTTCCGGGCTTACGACCCCGAACTGGCTCGTTGGCTCTCTCGCGATCCGTTGAGGAAGGCGGAACTCAATGAAGGCCCGAATCTCTATGCCTATGTCCAAAACAATCCGGTCAACCTGACCGACCCGCTCGGATTGTGCTGCGAAAAGGAAGCCGATAGAATTCGGCGCGTCTTTCGGGCTGAGTGCCATCACAAGGGAAGCCTACCCTGGGAATGCATCGCGCAGGCGGATCAACTCAAGGAGGCTATCGAGGATTTTATTAAGTGCACCAGCAAGGGATGCGAACCTCCGGAATGCCGGAAGCGCCCGCCCAATTGCAGCATCCCTCGGTTGTTCTTCGAAATCAACGCACCCAATTTGAGCATCGCCGGGATTGTGATCGACCTGGCACTTGATGACTGCGTTTGGATCGGCGGTAGCAAATGAAAACCAAGACTCTCGTTACCGACAAACACCGTCTCAAATTCCACGGCGAACGCACCGATGCCTGGAGGAAGGCCCGAGCCACGGGTGCGGCACTTTTCTTGCTCTTGGCAAACCTCACCCACGCCCAAGATTGGCAATTCGTCTTTGACGCGAATGGCAACCTTTCGGCACGGACGGCAGAGGTGCTCGGCCCACCGCAGATCATACACCAACCGCAGACCCGAATCGCAATTCCAGGCGAAGCCGCGTCGTTTTCCGCAGTGGCAGCGATTACGCGAGCACTCAACTATCAGTGGCAGTTCAAGGGCACGAACATCGCCGGAGCCACCAACGACGCCCTGGTCGTGCAGAAGGCCGGAACGACCAACGAAGGCGAGTATCGCGTGGTCCTCACCAATCCCTCCGGCAGTGTCACGAGCGCTCCGGCCATACTCTCGATTGATAGTGACGCCGATGGCCAGCCGGACTCGTGGGAACGGCTCTACTTCTCGAATCTAAATCAGAATGCCACGGCCGATTTCGATGGCGACGGGGTTTCCAATGTGACCGAGTTTTTGGACAACACCAATCCGACAAATCGACTGTCTGTGCGTTATACGCTCACGGTCCTCACGGACGGCAACGGGCTCGTGGAAACCACTCCTAAGGGAGCCAGCTTTACGAATGGACAATCCGTGACACTCACCGCCACGCCCTCGGGCACCAATCGGTTCTACGGCTGGAACGGCAGCTACCCATCGACCAACAACCCCCTTGTGATAACCATCGCGAGCAACATGACGGTGCGCGCGCATTTTCAATTCCTACCGCTCGACATCGTGTGGACCAACACAGGGGGGGGCGATTGGCATTCGGCCACTAACTGGTCTCCCCATCAGGTGCCGGGGGCTTTTGACAACGCGATCATCCCCATCACCGCCACGGTCACGGTGAACAGGCCGGCGGAATGTCTGGGCCTCACGCTGGGAAGTGTGTCCGGCAACCCGACGCTGACGGGGAGCGACACATTGATGGTCCACGACAACCTGCTGTGGACGTTGGGAATCATGAGCGGCACGGGGCGTACGATCCTCAACACGAACGTTACCGCCAATATCCCAGCCACCGTAACGCTCTCGGCGCGCACGTTGGAGAACCGTGGGACAATGTTTATTTATAACACGGGAGGATTCAGTGTGATGAGCGGCGGAGTCTTGACCAACTGCGCCGGCGCTCTGTTTCAGGTCGTGAACGAAACTCCGTCACTCGGTGGCGGCCTGGCGAACGGACGGTTTGACAACGCCGGGAGGTTGGAGAAGTCCTCCGGCCTTGGAACATTAATCGTGAACCCAGGATTAGCTTTCAACAACTTTGGCACTGTTGACATCCAGTCGGGCCTCTTGCTCTGCGAGGGAGGTTTTACCAATGCTGGCGCGGTGAACATTTCGGCCAGCACAACCCTTCGCCTGGCGGGCGGGGGATCGGCGAACGGCTCGTTTGCAGCGTCAGGCGGTGCGATGGTCGAGTGGACAAAGGGCACGTTCGTGATGAACCCTGGCACCCGGTTCGAGGGCGAGGGGCTGTATCGGATCAATGCGGGGACACTTCTCGCCGACCTAGATGTGGACTTGAATCAACTCGAGTTGCGAAACGGGACGCTGGGCGGCAACGGCATCTTAAGGATCACCAACCGGATGGATTGGACCGGTGGGGCCATGACCGGCGTCGGTCGAACGGTCATTTCCCCAGGAGCCACGCTCCAAGCCTCCCTGCCCAGCGGAGGCTCACTCAACGGGCGGATCCTGGAAAATAGGGGCACGGTTCTTTGGACCGGCTCGGGAAACATCGGCTTCGTGAACGCCGTCATCACCAACCGGCCTGGAGGGATATTTCAAGCTCAGGGCGACGGAGGCATGACCTTTGTCTCTGGCGCCAATCGGTTCGACAATGCCGGAACGTTCCGCAAATCCTTACGCAACGGAACGTTGGAAATCGTGGACTTCACCCGAAGCGGCAGTTTCAACAACTTTGGCTCGGTCGAGCTTCAAGCGGGCACGCTTCTAGCCAACGTCGCCTTCACAAACAGCGGGAAGGTACAACTCGCGGGGGCTACAACCAACCGACTCGCGGGTGGCGGTTCCGCCAGCGGAACGTTCGAGACACCGGCAACCGGACTAGTCGAATGGACCGGCGGTACCTTCACGTTGAATCCGGGCGCGCAACTGAACGGTGCCGGGCAGTATCAGTTGAACGGAATCAGTGCCACAGTGGTGGGCGATGGAGACCTGGCCGTGGAAAACCTGAACTTCGCAAACGGGAGCAGCACCTGGAGCGGATCCGGCAGTTTGGCAGTTCACAACATCCTACGTTGGACTGCCGGCACGATGGCCGGCGCAGGACGCACGCTCATCGGTCCAAAGGCGACGATGTCTATCGCCAACCCAAACGGTGTTGGCCTGCAGCGAATCCTGGAAAACGCAGGCACCGTGGCATGGTCGGGTCCCGGGCTCATCGGCCTGCTCAACGGAACCATAACCAATCGAGCTGGCGCAGTGTTCGAGGTATCGCACGATGGCCGCTTCGCGTTTTCAGGCGGCAGCTGCCGCTTCGACAACGCCGGAACGTTCCGCAAGCTAGTGGGACTGGGAACCGCAGTCATCGACGCCGGAATTCCCTTCAACAACAGCGGCACGGTAGATCTTAGGAGCGGAGTCCTGGCAGCAAACGGGGGTTACCTTTCGTCCGAGACCAGCCTGCTCCGTCTCACCATCGGGGGGATGACTCCCGGAGCGGATCACGCGCAGTTAAGACTTCCAGGCACCATCAACTTAACCGGCAGTCTGGAGGCGATGTTGCTCCCGGGGTTCTCTGCTCAGGTGAATCAGTCGTTCGTGGTAATCACTGCGGGCAACCGAACCGGGTCATTCGAAAGGTTCTTGTATCCCTCCAACAGCGTCACCCTGCTGCTCAGCAACACTCCCAATGCAGTCGTGGTGTTAGTCAAAGAGGTGCTTTCAGAGGTTCCATCCCCGGAACTTCTGCCTCCGAGTGTCATCGCAAACAACCTACTGCTGACCTGGTCGTCGCGTTCGAACATCACCTATCGACTGGAGTTTACGCCCGAACTCAGCGAACCGATCACGTGGATCCCGGTTGCTGGTGACGTTCTCGCCACCAGCAACACCGCCAGCAGATTGGATCCG
Organism: Verrucomicrobiales bacterium; assembly: GCA_016793885.1. Taxonomy (NCBI): domain Bacteria; kingdom Pseudomonadati; phylum Verrucomicrobiota; class Verrucomicrobiia; order Verrucomicrobiales; species Verrucomicrobiales bacterium. The sequence continues at coordinate 5,641 of JAEUHE010000141.1, read as the reverse complement.
CTCACAGTATCCAACCGTTTCTATCGGGTACGCGTGCTCCCCTGAGGCCTTCTCACGTCGGCTCCTACATACACTTCGGAACTGTAGGGGACGAGTCACGAGTCCTTACGCAAACAGTGAGGTTGCGCTCCGGCTTCGATTCACTACCTTTCCGAGAGACACCGTCTATGGAACTCATTTAAACACTTAAACCATCCCAGCCATGAACACCCCTACCCTTTTCCCCAACGTGCCAACTCAGGAAAGCGCCACGCATCCTCCGATTCCCCAGGAGGCTTTCGATTGGTATGACGAATATGCTCACGGGATCATCGATCGACGCACCTTCATGAATCGGCTGGCCACGCTCGCCGCCGCCGGATTTTCCATGAACCTGCTTCTGGGTACGCTCATGCCCAATTATGCGGAGGCCGAGCAGGTTTCCTTCAACGACCCTGAAATCAAGCCCCGCTATGCGATGTTTCCTTCCCCGAACGGCCATGGGGAAGGACGCGGCTATCTGGTCACACCCACCGCGCTGAAGGGCAAAGCTCCCGTCGTTCTAGTGGTGCATGAGAACCGCGGGCTGAACCCGTACGTCAAAGATGTGGCCCGGCGCGTCGCGAAGGCAGGGTTCGTGGCCTTCGCTCCGGACGCCCTGCATCCCAAAGGTGGCTATCCCGGAAACGACGATGAGGGCAGAGCCCTGCAAAGTTCACTGGATAAGGCCAAGATCGAGCAGGATTTTGTGGCGGCGGCGAAATTCTTAAAATCGCACGAACTCAGCAACGGCAAGCTCGGGGCGGTCGGGTTCTGTTTCGGCGGTTACATCGTCAACATGCTGGCAGCAGTGGTTCCTGATGTACTGAATGCCGGGGTGCCCTTCTACGGCACTCCCGCGGCCAAGGAAGTGCGCAAGAACATCAAGGCACCCTTAATGGTACAGCTAGCCGAGCTCGACAAACGCGTCAACGACACCTGGCCCGAATACGAGGCCGATCTAAAGGAAGCCAAGGTGAACTACACCATGCATATGTATCCCCAGTGTAACCACGGGTTCCATAACGACTCGACCGGACGCTACGACGAGAAGAATGCCCAGTTGGCCTGGGAACGAACCGTAGCGTTCTTCAAACAGCATCTGGGGTAATTATGGAGTGCGGCAGCCCTCTGCCGCTTTAGTCCCCCCAGCGTAGCTGAGATCCCCCCTTCCATCTCACCCACTTCACATCACACCTGAGATACACGGGTAGGATAGGAAGGGGGTGAGAAAGGTGATGAGGCCGCGACCCAACCAGGTCTGCGGAGCGGCCATGCCCTGGGCGGCGATGTCTCCGGCTTTCAGCCCTTGACGTGTACGGGGGGAGGACACCTGGGGTTGTCACCCCAGGCTGGTATGGGGCTGGGCCTGTGGCCCGTCGGACCTCAGCGCCACCGGCGCGTATCATAACAGCCTGGGGTGACAGACCCAGGTACACATCACCCCTCTCTCAAGGGCTGAAAGCCCGACATAAGGTCGGCCAGCCCGTCGCGAATTCACTACTTTTCTCAGCCATTTCAGATCAAGCCCTCTCCCGCTGCAACAAGTCGGCTATCGCCTCCGACAGGTGGGTAAATCGGAACCCAAATCCAGCCTCGAGCAACTTGCCAGGCACAACGCGTCGGCTCTTTAAGATCAGCTCGGTCTCTGTCCTTAAAGCCCAAGCTCCCAGTTCAAGCACCCAGTTGGGATGGGAAAACGAGAAGGGCATGCCGATGGCGGTCCGGATCTCGGCCATCATGTCGGCGTTGGTCAACGGATGGGGAGCGGCAACGTTGACCACCCCGTTCAGTTCCGATCGATCCACTAAAAAGTCGACGCAACGACAGAGGTCGTCTTGGTGAATCCAGGAAACAAACTGTCGTCCATCCCCCATTTTCCCACCTAGTCCACATCGAGCCAGTCTCCGAAGCATAGGAAACACACTGTTGGAACCCAATCCCATAACCATCGCCATCCGCAACTTCACTTTTCTCGTCTTCGGAGTGGTGAAGGCGTCAACTGCGGCTTCCCACGCCTGGGCGACTTCAACGGAAAACTGATCGTTCGCCTCAGGGTCAGATCCACACACACCGGACTCATCCCACCCAGGACCAAATGTATGTTGATAGATGGTAGCTGTGCTCGCGTTCAACCAGACGGGCGGCGGTCGCCGACATTCACAGATGGCTTCCCCAATAAGCCGGGTGGATTCCATCCGAGAGTCCAAAATCATCTGACGGTTGCCGGAATTATATCGGCAGTTAACGGACTGGCCCGTCAGATTGATTACTGCGTGCGCGCCCTCCAATTCTCGGATCCAAGGCCCCCGTTTCAGCGCGTCCCAATGCACTGTGAGGCAGAATGCCATTGAGTCGACGCGCGTTCTGGAGAGGATAACGACCTCAACTCCCAGGCCACTGTAATACTCTCGGAGCAGACTTCCTAGAAACCCAGAGCCTCCAGCCAATATAATGCGTCGTGTTGTCATGGCAGTTCGAAAAGGGCTGCATGTCGGCGTCCATGGGATGGTCGACGACGGATCACTTGGCTCGGTGGAGGACCAGGCCACTTTCCCAGCGAGAACCATCGATGCGGCACCTCTTGCATCAGAAAGGCGCTGTCGAATTCGAGTCCACTCCCGACAGTCCCAAACCATTCTTCGAGAAGCGAACTATGAACGTGTTCCACTGTGAGCGGTTGCAGTTCCCAATTGGATGCCTCGAGTTGAGCTCCCTCCAAAGTGATCCCGTCTTGCGCGATCGACCAACCCGCACACCCATTTCGAAAAAAATCAGAGGCTTCCCCCAGGTTGGCGAAGACAGAAGTCGATGGAACGCTTTCCGAAAGCCGTGCCGATAACTCGATTCGTTCAGGATCGCCAGCGCCTGCCGAAGTCAGTGCGACGCGCAGGCGGTCCCCCGTTTGATCACACTCGAAACTGGCCTTCTGATGCACTCCCGGAAAGATTCTACCCCCTGCCCAATCGTTGAGGGTCGAATCGGTGTGGCGGCGAGCCACAAAGACCCCCTGATGCATACGTCCTTCGCGGGTCCATTCCACTGCGATCCGATGAGCGGCATTCTCTGAAGCCAGACCAAAACACTCGGGGATGCCGGTCGGACGCAGGTGCTCGAGTCGGATCAAACAAATCCCCACGAGAGCATGGCCGCGAACCAGCTGCGGACGAAAGGGCGGAGGCAACTGGCGCACGGCTTGGGATGCGTCGACCCTGAAGTTGACGAGAACTCGTCGTTTGATAGTGCCGGCAACGTCTGTGACTAAACGCGGAAGCAACGGAATCATAAAGCACCTCCAAAGATCGCTGCCCAGAGGTAAACCAAAGTGAGCAAGGCGAAGGTTAGGTTCAGCAAAGCATGCCCCCACCGTCTCACCGTCGAAGTGAGGAACGGCCGAAGATCGAAAACGAAACAAGCGACTCCGCATCGCAGAAGCCAAAATGATCCAACCAAGAAGCAGAACGCTCTCGCGAGCCGAGTTCCGGATGCGAGTTCCTCGGCGAACACAAAACTCATGGTTCCGAAAGCGATGATGCAGAATCCGGTGACTCCAAAGTAGACCCAGAACAGCTGGCGGGGAAACTCAGGCAACGACCGCAGCTGTGGTCGCAATCCGGTGACTCGAGGCATGCAGGCACCAGCGATCAAGATTCCCGCATGCGCTAAGCCTGCCAGTTGTAGGATCAGTTCTATTTTCATCTGAAACCCCCGGTGAAGAGCGCGGCGAGGACATGAAGAAACGGGGTCATCACCGAATTCAGGAAACAGACAGGAAAGAGCAGCGGCAGAGGCACGATCAGCCAGACGGCCGCATAGAGCCACCCTCCGGTCCTGCCAGGAAGGCCGATCCGTCGAGCAGCGGGAGTCCGTTCAAACGCCACGCCGGCGGCTTGGATTAAAAAGTAGGCTGTCGGCCGTCCATAGCCGGCGCCAGCGGGCAGCGAGATGACCAATTCGTGGAGAAGCCCGGAACCTAGGAAAACGAGAAGCATTGCGGGGCCATTTCCCCACTGACGCCCGACGGGAAGAAATAGAAACCGCCGCGCTGGAGTGCTGAAAGCGAGATTCCAACGCCGCCCCCAAAACTCAGCCAGCGATGTGCTGAGCAACGGAGCACGCATGATCGGCTGAGCGTTGATGCCCAGGGTGCGCCACCCCAAAGCTATCAGTCGAATCACCCCGAAATGGAATAGGCCGGCAAAACCGATCATTCCAACCCACACCGCCAGGATGGGATGGGCGGGGAAAAGTGCAGGGAAGGCACCGACAACCAGACCGAATCCTACAAGCACAGGCAGCGAAGCGGTGACCCACTCCATGATTCCAGGACGTGGTGGCCGAATGTGATCGGTCAGGAAAGCTCGTCCGTCCAGACCTGCCCAGCCGACGAACCACCCGAGCGCTCGGCTCGGCGAGGGACGGGCTCCGTGGATCCGGGCGTCGACCCAGCACAGCCACTTCAGGGCCGCCCCTAGGCCAAAGGCAGTTCCCCACATAAAGGCCCATGGAGGTAAATGACGTGTGACAAGGATGGCGGAAACAGGCAGGAGCAGCGCGATCAACCAGTCGCGGAAACGGAAGCGATCCATGGTCCGAGGGGCCGCACGGCACACGGCGCACAGCCAAAGGCGGTTCCGCGAGATCCAGTCGTAGGTGCCCCAGCCTTGAGGAGATTTCATATCGTTATTTTTTGTCATTTCTGTATTCACAGAAATTAACCTATAAAAAAAAGGCCCGACCGCTACATCAGGCCCCGAGTCCCAGCAGTTTGCTCGCCTTGTCCCCGAGTTTCATAAATTTGGTGAGTGCACGCGTGGGCCATTGCCGGATGTGAGAGTACCAGGCTCCGGTCGTTTCAAAGAACTCCGCCAGTTCCCCGAGCTTGGCCTCGGTGTATTGATCCGTTTCCTTATCGTTCCGGGCTTCTTCGACGCATTGCCGGAGTATGGCTAACGTCGGGTCGATTTCGCGCCGCTTGCGTTCATCCAGGACCACGCGAAACATCTCCCAAACATCCTTCATGCTCTCAAAATGGTCGCGAGAATCGCCGAGCACATGAACTCGTTTTACAATGCCCCAGCCCTGGAGCTCCTTGAGGCTGGTGCTGACATTCGACCGGGCCACCTGCAGCACTTGGGTGATTTCCTCCGCGTGAAGCGGCCGCGGGGAAATGAAGAGAAGGGCATGAATCTGCGCAACCGTCCGATTGATCCCCCACCGGGTCCCCATCTCCCCCCAATGGAGAATAAATTTTTGCTGAACTGGACTGAGGGTGGTCATCACAGTGATCATTTCTGTCTATACAGAAATTACTGATAAATCTAATTTACGCAAGTGAAAGCTGAAGAAAAAGAGCGATCCGGCGTCTGGGCGTAGGACAGACTCTGGGAACTACTCCGAGGATTGTTGAACCGCGAAGGACGCAATGTCCTAAGGAAAAAAGGTCCTGCGCGTTTAAGCCCAACCTAAAAAGGGATCTGATCCGAATGGCAGTTAGTTAGCGCTTCGAAGAAATGCGGTATTTGGGACCGAAGACGCTGTTTTTGTAGTATCGGTTTCGATGGGAAATTTCGCGAAACGTTCTCCGATGTTTCATCAGGAGCGGATAAGGCTTAGGTCTGCG